>JAADDB010000022.1 GCA_013154135.1 Chloroflexota bacterium | reverse complement strand
TCTCGCGCGCGGCGTAGATGTCCATGACCGCCACGTGGTCCGCGTCCGCGAAGGCCTCTGTCCACCGGTCGAGCAACGCGCGGGTGCGCGTGTACGTGTGGGGCTGGAAGACGGCCCACACGCGCGCCCGCGGGTAAAGCTGTCGGAGCGCGGCCAGGGTTGCCCGGACTTCGGTGGGGTGATGGGCGTAATCATCGATGATCACCACGCCCCCCACCTGGCCCACGTGCTGAAAACGACGGTCCGCGCCCCTGTATGTCCTCAAGTGGGTGGAAAGGCTCTCGGGGGAGAATCCGGCGGCATCCAGAGCTGCCAGCGCTGCCAACGCATTGAGCACATTGTGATACCCCGGTACCTCCAACGTGAGGACCGGTCCAACCCGCGTGCCCGCCCGAACAGGTTGGAACCGAATCCGCCCCCGAGAATCCAAACCCGCCACTTCAGCCCGCCAATCCGCGTCGGCCCGGACACCGTACGTCACCACCGGTCGCCCGGACCGTTGGGCCACATCCATGGCCCCTGGGTCCTCCGCGCAGGCCACCACCCGTTCGGCCCGTTGGGCATAGCCCACAAACGCATCCCGATAGGCCTCCTCCGTGGGGAAGAGATCCACGTGATCCCATTCCACGTTGGTGATGACCGCGACCTGGGGGGAAAGACCCCAGAACATGTAATCGTACTCGTCCGCCTCGATGATGAAATGCCCGTTCTCCCCCGCGCGGGCATTGCCCCAGCGCGGCAGGGGAGATCCCACAATGTACCCCACCGGGATGCCCTCGCTGCGCAACATGTGCACCAACATCCCCGTGGTCGTCGTCTTCCCGTGGGTGCCGGCCACGCCGATCACCTGGCGACCTGCCAACAAGTGGGGGAGAAAATCCCGGCGCCGGAACACGGGCACACCCCGCTCCCGCGCGGCCTCCACCTCCGGGTGGTCCAAGGGCACCGCGGACGTGACGAGAAGGGCCTCCGCGTCCGTCACGTGGTCCGGATCATGGCCCACGTACACGCGAGCGCCCTGCCGACCGACCTCCTCCAACAACGCCCCCATCTGGCGGTCGCACCCGCTCACCTCCACCCCTTGCTCCAGGAGCACGCGCGCGATGGCCGAGAGGCCTGTGCCTCCCATGCCCATGATGTGAACCCGCTTCCACATGTCCGGCATCGCCATCGCACCTCACTTGCGCACGCTGAGGATCACCAGAATCCCCGCGAACGCGGCCAGAAATTCCGGGTGATCGTGGAACAAGGCCGGCGGCACATACTCCAACATGCGCTTCGCCCGGTCGGTCAACAAAGTGGGGTCGAACAACCCCCACCGCTTGAGAAAGGGATAATCGTACTTGTGCAAGTAGTACCACAACGTGCCCGTGAACAGGTAACCGTTGACCAGCCCTACCAGCACGTTGAAAAACGTCCCCTCGATGCCCCGGGGCGGACTCCCAGGGAAGGAGAAAGTCCGTCCCGCGTACGTGGCAAAAATGACCACAATGAGAAGCCCCTGGAAGATGAGGAGGAGCAAGAAATTCTGCACCTCCACCGCGCGGTCCGGGTCACCACCGAAGGCCCGGATCAGCGTGGGCAGGATATCGGATTTCAACCGTGCTTCCACCATATCCCCGAACTGGAGCTCCAGAAAGAGCACGATGAGCAACAGCACGGTGACACCCAATTCCTTGTTGTACCCGCGCACCAAGGCAATGATGACGAAAACCAGAACAATGACACCCCACAATGTCTCAATGGGTCCCACCGTACCCCCCTTCACTTCCTGGCAATATTTTCCGGATGGACCGTCGTGCCTGGGCCATGGTCAGCCCCGCCTCCGGCGGAGGGCCGCTCTCCTAGCTCCACACCTAAAACACCTCGCACACCGGCCCAACCTCTTACTCGTTAACCGTCACGCACTCCTACCTCAACTCCCATGCGGCCCAGAGGAGCAACAGGGCGATGAGGAGGAGCAGCGCGTACACCGGCTGTACGCCCAGGATTTCCCCCACCTGTTGGAGCCCTCGGCGCATGACCTCCTGGGCCTGCTGGCGCTGGGCCACACTGGCCGTCTGTCCCGGCAGATGGGCCGGCAACTCCCGGGGCAAGACGGGCAGGAGCAGCGCGCCGATCAGGTAACCGTTGATCATGCCCATGATCATGCCCACCGGGGAAGGCCGGGACGAGATGAACTGTCCCACAAAATAGCCCAGGAAGATCACGAACAGGAAGAGCAGAAAGAGAAACGCCTCCTGCCGATCCGGCGGGATCAAGGGCTCGATGGTGGCGATCTCCCCGGCCAGCTCCAACATCTTGGGCGGGGAAAATCCCGCCTTGGCCGCGATCTTGAACAGGGCCCAGAACTGGTTGATCTTGACCACCAGTTGGGGCCCCAGGTCCGTCGCGCGGATGATCTGGCCGATGAGGATGGCCACAAAAACAATGAACTCGCGCGCGAAGCCCCTCCTCCATCCCAGGTAACCGAAGAGGAGGAGCAGCGCGAATAAGGTCACAATACCTTGCCAGACGTCACCACTGTTCTGCATGGACGCTCACGTGTTCCTTTTGCTGGACCCGGCCGGTCCTGACGGGCCAGGGAGGGATTATCCCTCTTGCCCCAACTCCCACAAGATCGTCGCGATGTGCCGGGCCGCGTCGGGCCGATACAGACGCCGGGCCGCGTCGCGCATCGCGTCCAACCGGCCCTCCTCACCCAGAAGGGCCTCCAACGTGGGCAGCAGACGCTCCGACAGTTCCGCGTCCTCCACCATGACCGCAGCCCCCCGGTCGACCAGGTAGCGGGCGTTGGCCTCCTGATGTCTCCCCGCGTGGGGGTAGGGCACCAGGATCGCGGGAAGCCCCCGCGCGGGGAATTCCCCCAACACCGACGCGCCCGCCCGGCTCAGGACCAGATCGGCCGCGGCCAGGGCATCGGCCATCTCCTCGTGCAAGTACTCGTGCACGTGGTAACGTGCCCGCAGCTCGGGCGTCAGCCGGGCCCATGCTTCTTGCACCCACGAGTGGTCCAAACGCCCGGTCACGTGGATGACCCGCACCCGCCGCAGGATGGACTCCAGGTGAGCCACCACCGCGCGGTTGATGCTGCGCGCGCCCCGGCTCCCCCCGAAGACGAGAAGCACCCGCTCCTCGGGCCCCACCTGCCACCGGGCCCGAGCTCGTTCCCGGTCCGCGTGCACAACCTCCGGCCGGACGGGGTAACCGGTGACCACGGCCTTCCCCGGGAAGTAGGTTGCGGCCTCCGGCACGGTGACGGCAACCCGCCGGGCCAACCGTTGCAACTGTTGGATGGCCAGGCCCGGTGTCACATCGGGCAGGTAGATGACCACGGGCACACGTCGGGTGCGGGCGGCCAGGGCCACCGGCGCGGTCACCCACCCGCCGGTGAGGAAGACCACGTGGGGCCGAAATCGCCCTATGTGGCCCAGAGCCTGGGTATATCCCCGTCCCATGCGCAACAAATTCATCACCACCCGCGCCCGGGATTGCCCCCGGATCTGGCCACTTTCCACCCCCGCGAAGGGGATGCCCGCCCGGGCCACCAAGTCCGCCTCCACGCCCCGGGAATGCCCCAGGTAGAGGAGACGGAGGGACGCGCCCCGTTCCCGGGCCACCTCCCGCAGCGCGTCAGACACGCTCAGCGCGGGGTACACGTGCCCCCCGGTCCCGCCCCCGGATAGAATGACGTTCATGCCGTGTTCTCACCGTCGTGTATTGGGATATGTTCAACAACACCCCCAGGGCCGCCATGGTCGTCAGCATGGCCGAGCCCCCATAACTGACAAGGGGCAAAGGAATGCCCGTAGGAGGCACCAGGGCCACCGCGACGCCCATGTTGATCAACGCCTGGAGCACCAACCAAGTGGTGATGCCCGCGGCCAAGAAGGACCCAAAGGGATCGGGCGCCCGGGCCGCAATGGTGTACCCCCGATAGGCCAACAGACCAAAGAGCAGGAGGACCACACTCACCCCCACCAGACCGAACGCGTGGCCCACCGCGGCCAGGATGAAATCGTGATGAATGGCCGGCACAGGCGTGTCCAGCCGTCCCGGCCCCTGGCCGAAAATGCCCCCAGAACGCATGACCCGCAGGGCCTGGGTCAACTGGGACCAGCGTTCGCTGTCCGGGTTCTGCCAGATAGCCATCAACTCGTGGATGCGCTGCCGCGCGTGGTTGGAAAACGCGATCAACAAGGCCGATGTGGCCCCTCCCACAATGACCGCGAGCAGGAACTGCTTGATGTCCGCTCCCGCGATGAAGAACATGATCAGGCCCACCGTCCCCAACAGCATGGCCGTGCCGATGTCCGGCTGCATGGCCACCAGACCGGCCACCAAGCCCACGATGATGCCGTAGGGCAGAAGCCCGTCCTTCAAGTTGTGCAAGCTGTAATAGTGCATGGGGGAAGAGAGCCAAGAAGCCGCGTAGACGACCAACGCGAACTTGGCCACCTCCGACGGCTGAATACTCTGGCCGGCCAGGAAGCGCGTGGAGCCGAACCGCGCCGGCCGGAACAGAACGATCAGGAGCAGAAGGAGCGTCCCCCCCAACAGGTACTTGTCCACACGACGCCACAGGTGATACGGGATGTTGCTCGTCACGAACATGGCGATCAGGCCCAGAAGAGCCCATGTCAACTGCCGCCGAAACCAGGCCGCGGGATTACCGCTGGCCAGGGACATGTGGACCGTCGCGCTGTAGACGGACAAAAGTCCCACGACCAAGAGTGCGATGATGACGACGAAGAGGGTGGCGTCGAAGCCCACCCAGCCCCGTCCCGGTCGTTGACGGATGTTCTGTTGCCCACTCATGGGTGTCCAACCTCGTTGACGAGGGAGCGAACCAACTGCCGAAAGTGCTCGCCCCGCTCCTCAAAGTTTTGATACGCGTCAAAGCTCGTCCCACCCGGGGAAAGGAGGACCACCTCCCCCGGTTGGGCCACCGCGGCTGCCCGCCGTACCGCGGCCTCCAAGTCCCTCACCACCTCCACGCCCTGGATACGACTGCGCCCCACATAGGGCCGGAGGACCCGTTCCACCAGGGGCCCCGCATCCCCAAACGCGATGACCCACCGCACCCGCTCCCCCGCGACCCGGGCGAACTCGTCCCAGGGCAAGTTCTTATCCTTCCCCCCCGCGAGGAGGACGATGGGCTCGTCAAAGGAGCGCAACGCGGCCACCACCCGTTCCGGCGCGGTGGCAATGGAATCGTTCACCCACAGAACGCCCCGGTGCCGCGCGACCTCCTCCAGGCGGTGAGGAACTCCCCGGAACGTGCGCACGGCCTCGCGGATGGCGTCCACCGGCACGCCCATAGCCCCGGCCACCGCGGCCGCGGCCAGCACGTTGGCCACGTTGTGCCGCCCCCGCAAGGGGATCTCCTCCACCCGACAGAGGAGTTGTTCCCCTTCCCCGTCCCGCAGGAGGAGCCGATCCCCCCGCACGTACGTGCCCAAGGGCACCTCCTCCTCCAGGCTGAAGAGGAAGAGGCGAACACCAGAGGGCACCGCGCGCCGGGCCCATCCCCGGGTCCACTCGTTATCCCAGCCCAGGATGAGCTTGTCCCCGGGCTGCTGGTAGCGGAAGATGTTGCGCTTGGCCTCCGCGTAGGCCTCCATGCTCGGATGCCGGTCCAAATGGTTCGGTGTGACGTTGAGAACCGCGGCCACGTGTGGACTGTGGGTGCACAACTCCAGTTGGAAACTGGAGAGTTCCAGGACCAACCACGTGTCCTGTGTCAACGCGTCCAGCCGGTCCAAGAGCGGGGTCCCGATGTTCCCTCCCACTTGGACGGGCCACCCCGCACGCTGGGCCATCAAGCCCACCAGGGTGGTGGTGGTGGTCTTGCCCGCGGAGCCGGTAATGCCCACGGTGGGTTGGACCGCGTAGCGCAAGGTGAGTTCCGCGTCGCTGACCAGGGGGATGCCCCGGTGCCGGGCTTCCTGCACAATGGGCAGGGTCAACGGGATGCCCCCGCTTAGGGCCAACATGTCGGCCCCGTCGAGGAGGGAAAGGGGATGCCCGCCCAGGACCAACTCCACTCCCAGGTCGCGGAGTTCGGCCACCCGGTCGGCCAGGGCCCGAGCATCTCGCTTGTCGGACGCGCGGACGTGGACTCCGGCCCGCGCGAAGAAGCGGACCATGGCCATGCCCTGACGCCCTAATCCCAACACGACGACTCTCTTCGGCAATGCGTCCATGTCCCTCATCCCCGCGCGTTAGATCAGGGCCAGCGCGATGCCCAACATCGCGCTGAGCACCGCGATGAGCCAGAACCGCCACGTGACTTGTGTTTCGGACCAGCCCAGGGCCTCGAAATGGTGATGTAAAGGTGCCATCTTGAAGATGCGCCGTCCCTGTCCGAACAGGCGCTTGGTCAGTTTGAAATACCCCACCTGCAGGATGACGGAGAGGGCCTCGGCCACGAAGACCGCGCCCACCACAGGCAGGAGCAGCCATTGCCCCGTCATCAGGGCCACTACCCCCAACGTGGCTCCCAGGGCCAACGACCCTGTGTCGCCCATGAAGAGTTCCGCAGGATGGGCGTTGAACCAGAGGAAGGCCAAAACCGCGCCGACCATGGTGAAGCAGAACGCGGTCAACCAGATCTGTCCCTGCAAGTAGGCGATCACCCCATACGCGGCAAAGGAGACCGCGCCCACACTCCCGGCCAGACCGTCCAGGCCGTCGGTCAAGTTCACCGCGTTGGAGGTGCCGATGATGATGAACATGGCAATGGGAAGGTACCAGAGTCCCAACGGGATCTTTTCCGGCACCGTTGGGATGGCTATGCTCTCCAGGCCCAACGCGAAGTGGAGGGCCAAGGCAGCTATCAGGGCCAGGAGGAGTTGGAGCATGAACTTCTGTCGGGCGCTCAACCCCTCTCCTTGGGCCCGCCGCCCTCGGACTCCTTCCAGGT
Organism: Chloroflexota bacterium; assembly: GCA_013154135.1. Lineage (GTDB taxonomy): Bacteria > Chloroflexota > Anaerolineae > JAADDB01 > JAADDB01 > JAADDB01. The sequence goes on along the minus strand of JAADDB010000022.1, from coordinate 6,123 downwards.
CGTCGATGAAGCCCAAGATGCCAAAGCCGATGAGCACGCCCACCGGCACCAACACGGACCGGCCGATGTACGTGCGTCCCATCAAGTTGGCCAGGTTCAAGACCAAGGTAATGAGAACCACCGGGATGAGGATCATGATCCCCCCCATGGTGGGGGTTCCCATTTTCACCTGATGGGAGCTCGGTCCCACCAGGCGGATTTTTTTCCCCATTCCGTATCGTTTCAACAGATAAATCAACGGACGGCCCCAAATAACGGCCAGGAAAAATGCAATCGTACCCAATGTTAACGAATACGCCATTGTAACTTCCTATCCCTTGATTGACCGACACCTGATAGACTCACAAAATTCGGCAGCACCTTAGCCGCAGACGGGTCCGCGGCGCCGCGGGGTTCCGACATTTTCACCCCGTGCCCGAAATCAGTCCATCAGTCCTATCCCAGGGATTGTTGCCCTTCCTCGCGCAAGGCATCCACAACCCGCTCCAGGGCCATGGCCCGGGAGGCCTTGACCAAGACAAAATCCCCAGGGCGGATCCACTCCCGGGCTTGAGCGATGGCTTCTTCCACATCCCGGACGTGAACCACCCGCTCCGGGTCCAGGCCCGCGGCCACGGCCTCCTCCGCGATCCAGCGGGCCCGCTCGCCCACCGCGATGAGCCGGTCCACCACTTTGGCGGCTCGCGCGCCCACTTTGCGGTGTCCGATCTCCTCGTAATGGCCCAATTCCAACATGTCGCCCAGGATGGCCATGTGAGAACCATCCAGGTCGGCCAGCAGGTTGAGGGCCGCTAACATGCTGGCCGGACTCGCGTTGTAGGTGTCGTCAATGATGTGAGATCCCCGCAGGCCGGGGATGACGACGATGCGCAGTTCCGCGTTCGGATCCCCTAAGCCGGCCAGGATCTCTTCCCATTCCATGCCAAACACCAGGCCCACCGCGGTGGCGGCCAACGCGGTGTGAACCATGTGCTCTCCCAACCAGGGCAACCGCACGGGCACCACATCGTCCCCGTAGTGCAGGGTGAAGCGAATGCCCTCCAGGCCCAGGGTCTCCACCTCTTCGGCCCACACGTCGGCCTCCGGGGTCAGGCCGTAGGAGAAGACACGAGCCGGAGTGACATGGGCCATCTCCCGCACGCGCTCGTCATCCCAGTTCAGGACCGCAACCCCATCGGGGGGCAGGGAGCGCACGAGTTCGGATTTGGCCTCCCAGATCCGGTCCACGGTGCCCATGCGTTCCAGGTGGCTCACGCCCACGTTGGTGACCACGCCCACGTGAGGATGGGCCAGGCGGCACAAGGCGGTGATGTCGCCGGGCTCGTAGGCGCCCATTTCCACGACCAGGGCCTGATGTTCGGAACCCAGGTGCAGCAGGGTCAAGGGAAGCCCGATCTCGTTGTTGTAGCTGGCCCGGTTCCACAAGGTGACGAACCGCTGGCGCAGGACGGCCGCGGTCATCTCCTTTGTGCTGGTCTTGCCCACACTGCCGGTGATGCCCACAACCCGGGGAGTGTGCAGAGCCCGCCAGTACGCGGCTGCCCGCTGCAACGCGGCCAGGGTGTCTTCCACCAGGAAGAGGACGGGTTCCTGGACCGGCCCCGGCACATCCTCCTCCACGGGGAGGACGGTCGCGGACACGTTAGGGGGCACGCGATGAACCAGGGCCGCACGCGCGCCCCGGGCCAGGGCATCCCCCACGAATTCGTGACCATCCCGGTGTTCGCCGGGCAGGGCAATGAAGCACGCGCCCGGTTGCGCCTGCCGGGAATCGATGACGATGTGGGTAAAGGGCTCATCCGGCAGGTCCAAGGCCTTCCGCGGGTTGCCCCCAATGCCTAGCCACATGTGTCGCACGGTGATCATGGTCGATCCTCACCCCACTTCCCGCCCGGGCGAATCCCCGCCGGGTGGGATGTCCCCTGGCCACTCACGGCGCCTCCTCGATGTCCAACAACGGGATGATGTGGTCCGCGATGCGGACAAAGGTGGGATATGCGGTGTTAAAGGCCCAAATGTACGACGGATCCACGGCCAATGGTCCCTTTTGCGGTTGTTCGATGTAAACGAGCATGATGACTTGTGGGTTTTCGGCCGGGAAGTAGCCCACAAAGGTGACGTTCTGTGCGTCCGGCTTGTAGCCGCCGTGTTCCAAGTCCGGCACTTGAGCCGTGCCCGTCTTGCCCGCCACCCGCAAGGTTGTGCGGTCGGGCACGGAAATGTTGTCCACCACAGTGGTCAGCCAACGGGTGACGGTGCGAGCCGTCTCCTCCCGGATAACCCGGGTGCCCATGGGCCATTCCACTTCCCAGTAATGGCCATCCCGCTCGAACCCCCGCACTACGTGGGGGGTGATGGCACGCCCACCATTGGCGATGATGGCCATGGCCCGGATGAGTTGGATGGGCGTCACGGCCAGGCCCTGTCCAAAGCTGTTGCTGGCCAGGTCGGAAATGCTCCACATGGGATCGCGCGGGTGCCGCATGAGCCCCGCGACTTCGCCGGCCAGGTCGATCTCTGTCCGACGGGCCAGGCCGAACAGGTCCATGTACCGGTAGAAAGTTTCCGGCCCCAGCATGATGGCCACCTTCGCGGTGGGCACGTTCAGAGAGTAGGTCAATATCTGCTCCGGTGTGACCGGACCGTACGCTTTGTGCTGGGAGTTCCGAATCATAATTGAACCATAGGGCATGGACCCGGTGTCCAGAATTTTGGTTGTCTCGGTGATGGCCCCCGTGTCCACAGCTATGCTAAAGGTCAAGGCTTTGACCACAGACCCGGGCTCGTACGGGCTTGCAATGGCCCGATTGAGCCACTGGTCCTGGTTGGCCTCGTAGAAGCGGTTCGGGTCATAGGTGGGCTGAACGGCCATGGCCAGGATGCGCCCGTCCCGGGGGTCCATGACAATAACGGTCCCCCCCTTTGCTTCATAACGCTCTACCGCCCGGGCCAGTTCCTGTTCCACCCAGTGTTGCACGCCCATGTGCAAGGTGAGCACCAAATCCCGGTCGTAGGGGGAAGGGAAGAAGGGCGATGTCCCCCCCGGCCGCTCCGCGAGATGGACGAACTCTGGTTGGAACCCCTGGCCGGTCAGGAGGAAGAACTCATAAAATTCGTGAACCCCTCCAAAGGACCGGGGAGGGCGCTCCCAGTTGCGAAAGCCCAGCACGTGCGCGGCCTCTGTCCCCTGGGGGAAGACACGTATCCACTCCGTGTCCACCCGAAGCCAGGGGGTGATGTTCCTCTCCTGGAGGACCAGGATTTGCTGCCGGGCGACTTCGGCCACTTCATACCCCAAATGGCGGAACTCGACCACCGGTAGATCCTGAGCCCACGTGCGTTCCACCTGTTCCCCGGGAATTCCCAGGTCCACCAACCACTGGCGGATTTGTGCTTCCTGCCCCTCTGGGATGAGACGCCGGTCGATGACAAGGGTGTAGGCCGGCGCGTCAAAGGCCAGGGGCATGCCCAGCGTGTCCACAATGGTGCCCATGTTTTGTGGGGAGGCCGCGGCCTGCCAATCCGACGGCTGTTCCCTCGCGTAGAGGACTTGCCATCGGACCACTTGTAGCCAGATGGCGACGAAGAGTCCCACCACCCCGAGGAGAACGATGAACATGCGACGAACAGGGTAGGAGGAGCGTCTCATGGGAAGCCTCCCCTAACGTGTGGGCCGCAAAGCTAAGTTGTGCGTTTGCCCGTCCAAGTGAAACATCCGGGCCCATTCCCGAAGGTGGGAACGGGATGCGGGCGTTTGCTCCGCGGGCTGCACCCCACGCGTGGCCAAATGGCGTTCCCCCACTCGGGTCGCTCGAATGGGCTGGTAGTGCTCACTCTGCTGCGCGATGTATTGCACCGAGAAGTAGGGAGCTAAGATGTGCTCCAGGTGCGCGTTGGCCTCGATCAACTGATTTCGTTGCAGGATCGTCTGTTCGGTCTGGTATTCGATAAGAGCGACCTGCCCAACCAGGTAGAGGTAGAAGGCAATGAGCGCGCCCAGGATGAAGGTGATCCCAACGGCCATCAGGTGACGGTGGGTCAAACCGGTTCCCAACCGGGTCCGAGGGACGACCGACGTCCAGACTGAGTCCCAACGTTGTGCGAGAGTGGTCCGTAATAACATGTGTACTGCCTCCTGATGGAAAGAAATACGCGCCCGCCATCAAAGCTTTTCCACGGCCCGCAATTTAGCACTCCGTGCCCGGGGGTTGCGAGCCACCTCCTCCGGGCTGGGCGTGACAGGTTTACGCGTCAAGATGCGCACCTGGGCTTTGTGACCACAGGTGCACACCGGTTGTCTGGGCGGACAGATACAGTCCTGCGCTTCCCGGCGAAAGAATTGTTTGACGATCCGGTCTTCCAACGAGTGGAAGGTGATAACGACCAATCGGCCACCCGGGCGCAATACCCGAATGGCCTGAGGGAGTGCCCGCTCCAGGGCACCGAGTTCGTCGTTGACGGCAATGCGCAACGCTTGAAATGTGCGTGTTGCAGGATGCAGCCGTTGCCCCCGTCGGCGGGGCACTACCCGGGCGATGAGGTCCGCGAGCTCGGTCGTCGTGTACAGTGGCCGGGCCTGGACAATGGCCCGGGCGATCCGTCGGGCGTAGCGTTCCTCGCCGTAGGTGTGGATGAGTCGGGCCAGTTCTTCTTCCGGCAGGGTGTTGACCAAGTCGGCTGCAGTGCGAGGCAACGATGGGTCCATGCGCATGTCCAAAGGGCCCGGACGCAGGAAGGAGAATCCCCGCTCTCCCTCCTCCAGCTGGTCCGAGGAGATCCCCAAGTCCATGAGCACACCATCCGCGGGGACGAATCCCTCGCGGGTTGCTATGTCCTCTAACCGGTCAAAATGTGCGTGCACGAGTTTCACCCTGTGCCCGAGTCGATGTAAGCGACGATGTGTGCGTTCGATAGCCCCAGGGTCCGCATCCAGGCCGAGTAAACGGCCCTCCGGTTCGCTGGCCTTGAGAATGGCCTCCGCGTGCCCGCCACCTCCAACCGTCGCGTCAATGTACGTGCCACCGGAACGGGGCTGCAGGTACTCGATAACTTCCTTCACCATCACCGGCTCGTGCCGGGTGGTTTTCAGATCCCCAGCCTCTCCCATTGTTCCTCAGCCAACCCACTGGCCTCTGCCTCGTCCAGTTCCTGCGCCCAGGCTTCCGGTGACCACAACTCCATGTACCAATCCAAGCCCACGACGACGACTTCCTGCTGGATGCCCGCGTATTCCCGCAACGCAGGTGGGATGAGGATCCGCCCCATCCGGTCCATAACGACCTCCTCCGCGTTGCCCAGGAGGAGACGTCGTGCCCGGCGAGCATCCCGGGAACCCAGTTTGAGCTGCCGCAGTTGCTCCCGAATTTGTTCCCATTCCCGCCGCGGGAACAAGAACAGACAGTTGTCCATCCCTTTGGTGATGACCAGTTCCCGCTCGGTGGTGAGATAGGTGCGGAATTTGCGCGGCAAGGAGAGACGCCCTTTCGCGTCTAGTTTGTGGTGATAGGTTCCCAAGAACATGGGCGCCCTCCTCTGCATCCCACTTTATCCCACATTATCCCAAATCTCCCCACCATTATATCACAAATTTTCCGTTTGTCCAGTCCCAATCCGCACGACGCGCGATGGTCGTATAGGAAAAAAGTCCTATATGGGATGGGGAACGAGTAACGATTGACGATTAAGGAGTAACGATTAAGGGGGATTGGCTGAAGGGAGAGGTTGGCTTGGATAGGGCAAGGTTATAACGAGTAAAAGGGCGGGATGCCCATTGTGGGCCGTTTGGGGCGATGCTCGGCCGGGCAAGTGTCCAGGCCCCACAGGGGCTTCCCATTCTTGGCCTGGGGGTTTAGCCCCGGGCGGACGGCTGGATTGAAATATGTCGGCCGTTAGGCTCTCACCCCCTCGCGGATCGGCGGGTAAAGGGCGGTGCCGCAAGGCCCCCTCTCCCAACATTGGGCGAGGGGGAACGCGGGGGTAGGCTTAATCGGCCTCGAAGGGCCAGCCCAGCGTTCAGCCCTTTAATCGTCAATCGTTACTCATTATTCGTTAGACCCTGGCCCCGTCCGCCGCTAAGGTACTACCGATTCTTTCCCGGGAGAACTGTTTTGTGTGCGTGGTGGG
>JAADDB010000023.1 GCA_013154135.1 Chloroflexota bacterium | reverse complement strand
TCGAACCCCACCATCTCGAAGAGTTCGGCCTGGTTTAATCATGGATAAGCACTCCATATAGGCGATCACCACGAGACAGATAGGCGATTTCACGGCTATGAAAGTTATCGCCAGGTGAAAGTACTCTATCCAGGTTGTACTGGGCCTTGAAAGGGGCGCCATGGCCTTCCGCAAGTGTCTAAAAAAGGGCGTTTTTTCGTGCTTCGCCTGCTGATTGCGCAAAATCTAGGTTAACCATCCTGGAGCGCGGCAACAAGCGAGCCATCGACTTCTCGCTATCCTGGCCAGACGACGGCTCATCTGGGCCACGCGACGGCGTTTATGTCGCCTTGACCTATCCCCTCGTCTGTCCACAGCGCCATTTGGACAAAGTGAGCTTATCTCAGTCCACGGCTGGGCTCTGGAACGGTGCCTTGAACCTTTACAACCGAGCCAATACAGGTGCTAAGGGGCCTTTTTGCGGCCTTTACGAACGATTTTGTAGTGAGGTCGTCGTTTGAGTCGCTGCCCTGGAGCCCGTCCCCTCCTGGCACTGGTTGCGGGCCACGTCGACGTACGAGGTGGTGGAGGGAACTCGTTCCGCATCATAGGAAAGGGCCCATGGTGGTGCATGGGGGCTCTCCTTTTCTGGCAGATAGGCCAACACGGCGTACACGGCGTACGCATGCCCGATGGTGACTGGCTTCTGGCCCGGGATAGGCGTGCTGCGATGCACAAAGTGACGGTCTTGCAGACATGTGGCATAGGGCCGGGGGACGGGTTTGACGTCAACGCTGTACAGCCGGAGCGTCGATGGTATCAAAGATGACATCGGCTCGGTTGTAAAGGTACAATTGCTGGTAGAGCTGCTCTCGGAATTGAGGGAGTTTGTTCGAGAGCAGCTCTGCCTCTTTCGAGTCTCAGGTAAGAAAAGTCCAGTCGTTCAACGCCGTTTGACCAAAGGACGTCCAAGCCCTTCCCCTTTACCCTTCTCGTTCTTTGACACCCCTTTGCACCTGGTCTATACTTGACCCGATGACTGCCGTACAGGCAGCTCCTGCACTTGGCTCCGCGTGTGTTTTCAGCCTTTGCTCGCGGGGTTTGACGGTGCGAGTCTACCATGTAGAGGGAGAAGTTTCCAATGGATCGGACAACCCGTACTCTCATCATCGTGCTCATTCTGTACGCTATCGCCATTTGGATAGCCCTGCCGATTGAGCATCCCACTTTGTTTGGCCGTGATTTGACCCTTAAGTTGGGCTTGGACCTCAAGGGAGGCATCCGTGTGCTCTTGGAAGCGGATGTGCCCCCGGGGGAGAAGATAGATTCGCAGGCCATGGAGGCGGTGCGCACCATCATCGAGAATCGTGTTAACGGCCTGGGTGTGTCGGAGGCCGTGGTGCAAATTCAGGGAGACCGCCGTATTATCGTGGAGATCCCCGGCATCGAGAACCCGGAGGACGCGATCGCTGCGATTAAGAGCACAGGTCTGCTCGAGTTCATCGAAGTCCCGCCCGACCATCCCGTGCGCCCAGGACAATATGTGCGCACGACCGAAGGGGATCCCAAACCCCGGGCCGATATCCCGGAAGATGCGCTCCCCGGCCCCGACGCGTACGTGTACAAGACCATCATGACAGGCAAGTACCTGCGCACGGCCCGCGTCGTCTTCGACCCCACAACAGGAGCTCCGCAGGTGGAGTTCGAGTTGAACAACGAGGGCGCTAAAATATTCAAGGACTACACCAGCAAACATGTGGGGGACGTCCTGGCCATCGTCTTGGACAAGCAAGTCATCTCCGCGCCGGTTATCAAGAGCGTCATCCCCAACGGGCGGGGTGTCATCACCGGCGACTTCACCGTGGAAGAAGCCAAAGCCCTGGCCGTCCAGCTCCGCTACGGTGCCCTGCCCATCCCCATGCGGGTTGTGGCCGTCGACCAAATCGGTCCCACCCTGGGGAAGGATTCCATTCGCCGCAGCGTCGTAGCGGGCATTGTGGGCGTGTTGGCCGTGCTCCTCTTCATGCTGGTATACTATCGCCTGCCCGGCCTGTTGGCCGACCTCGCGTTGATCCTCTTTGCCCTGTTGAACATCTCCCTCTTCAAACTCATCCCAGTGACCCTTACCCTGCCCGGTATCGCGGGTTTCCTGTTAGCCACAGGGATGGCTGTAGACGCGAACATCCTCATCTTTGAGCGGATGAAAGAGGAGATACGCAGGGGCAAACCCTTGCGTCCCGCGGTGGAAGCGGGCTTCAAGCGGGCCTGGACGTCCATTTTGGACTCCAACCTCTCCACCATCATCACCAGCTTAATCCTGTACCAGTTCGGCTCCACCTTTGGCGCGACCGCGGTGAAAGGCTTTGCCCTGAACCTGGCCTTAGGTGTGGCCCTGAGCATGTTCACCGCGGTATGGGTGACCCGCACGTTCATGCGTTTCGTCTTCTACCGGCTTCCCAACGACGTGATCAACAACCCCCTCATTCTGGACGTGAAGGTGCCCAAGGGAGAACCCAAGTGGAAAGGGCTCTTTACCCTGGTGCAGAAGCGCAAGTACTTCTACGCCCTGTCCGCGGCCATCATCATCCCTGGGCTCATTGCCATGCTCTACCTGACCGCAACCGTCGGCACCCCGGTCAAACTGGGCATCGACTTCACAGGCGGTGCGTACTGGGAGATCCGTTTCGACCACCCCGTCCTCCCCGGGGAAGTGTACCAGGTGTTGAGCAAACACGGCCTGGATCCGGTGGTGCAGACCCTAAACGACGGCCGTACCGTGGCCATCCGCATGAAACCCGTGGACGACGAGCTAAAGCGTGAGCTGATGACCGCGCTGAAGGAGGAGATCGGTCCCTTTGAAGAGCTCCAATTCCGTTCCATTGGTCCTTCCGTGGGGCGGGAAGTGACCAAGGCCGCGGCCATTGCGGTTCTGGCCGCGTCCCTGGCCATTCTGGCCTTCATCACCTGGGCTTTCCGCAACGTGCCCCACCCGGTGCGCTTCGGCGTTTCGGCCATTGTGGCCATGATCCACGATGTGCTGGTCACCACGGGCATCTTTGCCATCCTGGGCATCTTCCGCAACTGGGAGGCGGATGCACTCTTCCTCACCGCGTTGCTCACGGTTATCGGCTTCTCCGTGCAGGACACCATCGTTGTCTTCGACCGTATTCGGGAGAATGCGCCCAAGTACAAGGGGGAGAGCTTCGAAACTCTGGCCAACCGGAGTCTCTTGGAGACCATCCATCGTTCCCTGGCGACCCAGCTCAACGCGATCTTTGTGATGATCGCGATTCTCCTCTTCGGCGGAGCGACCGTCCAACGCTTCATCGCGGTCATGCTCATCGGGCTGATTTCCGGCACGTATTCCTCCATCTTCAACGCAGTACCCATCCTGGTGAGCTGGGAGATGGGCGAATTGGGGAAGATCTTCCCCTTCCTGAAGGGGGGACGGTCTGGGTAGCGTTCCCCACCATGGGAGTTGGGGATGGGCAAATCGCGCGGACCCTTTCGTTATATTCTCGTGCACAAGCCGGCCGGGGTGTTAGGGGATTATCCCGACCCGGCCGGCCGTCAGACCGTGCGTGACCTAGTCCCCCTTCCCGGCAAACTCTTCCCCGTGGGGCGTTTGGATGCCCGGACCGAGGGATTGGTGCTCTTGACCGATGATGGCAAGTTGGCCCACTACCTGACACATCCTCGGTACGGGTTCGAGCGGGAATACGTGGCCCTGGTCGAGGGAAAGCCCTCGGAGGATGTCCTGCGCCGCCTGGAGGAGGGCGTGCCCCTCAAGGATGGCTTGGCCCGAGCGCAGCACGCGGCCATCATCGGCGAAGGGACCCACGACACCACGTGGCTGCGTCTGATTCTCACCGAAGGGAAGAAGCGGGAAGTGCGACGCATGCTCGCGGCAGTTGGGCATCCTGTTCGGCGCTTGATTCGGGTTCGTTTTGGTCCTTTGACATTGGATGATCTGGAACCGGGCCGGTGGCGGTTTTTGCGAAAGGAAGAAGTACGCCAAGTGTGGCAGGAGATCCGGCGACGGCTGTCCCCCCGTAGAAGATCGTCGTCAAACGTTCGCACGTAATGGGTGGATCGCCCCGTGGGGCGAGGAGGATATGAGCGGTGAACGCACGAGGATCGCGGCTTTTGGTATGGCTGTTGCTGTTTAGCGTGTTACTGGCGGCCTGTGGAGATGTCCAGGTCCATGTTCAGGGGACCACTACAGCGACAACTCCGGTGCCCACCGGCGCCGATATCTCGGACACAGAAGGGGAGTTGGCCATTGTAGGGGTGGACTTTGACCCCCCGTTGGACTATCTGGAGTCCATTCGCCAGCAGGGAATTATGCTCCTGGTGGCCGTGGAGAACCGGGGGGAACGGCCGCGGGAGGGGGTTCGCATTTACGCCCGCCTCCAGTACGACCGCGATGAGCGGCACGCGCTCAAGCGGATGGGCATTTTGCCGACGTTGCCTCCCCACCAGATAGTGGTGTACCGATTCCCGCGCTTGTACAACATCCCGGCCCGTCGGGCTTACACCTTGGAAGTCCGCCTTCTTTCCCCGAACGGTGACAAAGTCCTCAACAAACGGCGGTACACCATCGATTTTGGGGAAGGTGGGGAATAAAAAGTCCGGAGAACGTCGACCTCCTGCCGGGGGACGGGCCCGTCCCTTGTCAAGGGCTGGCGGAGGTGGTCCGTCCATCAGTTTCAGCCACAATGATGAACACAGTTAACTGGGTCATCCCATCCCATGAGCGAGAAGGTACGGTTACAAAAAGTCATTGCCGCGGCAGGGATTGCCTCGCGGCGCAAAGCAGAGGAACTCATTCGGGCCGGACGCGTGCGCGTCAACGGCCAGGTGGTCCGCGAGCTCGGCACGAAAGTGGACCCGGAGAAGGACGTCATCGAAGTGGATGGCGTGGAAATCCGGCCTCCACAGGCTCATGAGTACATCATCCTCCACAAACCCCGGGGCGTTCTTTCCACCACCTCTGACCCCCTCCACCGTCCGACCGTCCTGGACCTGGTTCAGACCTCTCGGCGTCTCTTCCCGGTGGGCCGCCTGGACGCGGATTCGGAAGGGCTCATCCTGCTCACCGATGATGGCACCCTGGCCGAGCGTTTGACCCATCCTCGCTACGGGCATGAAAAGGAGTACCTGGCCCTCGTCATTGGTGTGCCCACCAGTAAGGAGCTCAAGGCCCTAGAGCGGGGGATTGTCCTGGAAGAGGGGCGCACCCAGCCTGCCCAGGTCACCGTGCTAGGCCGTCGTACCCCCCAGGAATTGTTGGATGCAGGTGTTCCCGCGTTGCGCAAGGAATCTCCCAAGGGCTTTTCTTGGGTGCGTGTCGTCCTGAAGGAGGGGAAAAAGCACCAAGTGCGTCGCATGCTCAAGGCGGTGGGCCACCCGGTCATTCGACTGATCCGGGTGGGATTGGGCCCCCTTCGCTTGGGCCGGCTGGGACCGGGGGAATGGAGGCCGCTTACACCCAAGGAACAGCGGCGTCTCCTGGAGAGTGTGGGCTTGGCCCGTGAGGCCCAAAAGCAATCGCGAGCTTTGAAAGCCGAGGGGCGTCGTCGCAAGAAGTAACTGCACCACTCCACACCGGAAGGAATACCCATGGAACGCAAACTCACCATTGCTATTGACGGGCCGGCCGCGGGGGGAAAAGGGACCATTGCCCTCCGTCTGGCCGAGGCGTTAGGGTACCGGTACGTGGACACAGGTGCCATGTACCGGGCCGTCGCGTGGGAAGCCTTGCGCCGGGGCATTTCCTGGGAGGATGAACCGGCCTTAGCCCGCCTGGCCGCTTCCCTTGACATCCGTTTTGAGCGGGTGCGAGAAGCCTCCTCCATCCGCTATCGGGTTGTAGTGGATGGCGTGGATGTGACCGAGGACATCCGGCGTCCGGAGGTGGACCACGGTTCTTCTGTGGTGGCCCAACATCCGGCCGTCCGCCAAGTCCTGGTGGAGAAACAGCGGGCGTTGGCCGCGGGCGGTGGGGTTGTCATGGAAGGGCGGGACATTACCACGGTGGTGCTGCCCGACGCGGATCTCAAGTTCTTCATCACCGCGTCCTTGCAGGAACGGGCCCGTCGGCGTTATGAACAGCGCCGGGCTGCGGGATTGGAAGCGGACTTGGCCGAGGTGGAGGCGGAACTGGCCGAACGGGATAAGCGGGATTCAGAGCGGAAGACAGCGCCCATGCGCGTGCCGCGAGACGCCATTGTCCTGGACACGACCGGGTTGACCGTGGACCGGAGTGTGGCCGTGGCCCTTCAGCTGGTGCGTTCCCGCTTGGGGGATGGGGCAGAAGCGGGGATCGGGAGCTAGACCATCCATGGTGATAGGTTGTGTGTGCCCATCCGCCTTATATGCAACGAGCGGAGCACGTACACTTCAAGTGCTCCGCTCGTCGTAAACGGGTTTAGGACCGCAGGAGGTTTATTCCGGATATCCCCGGCTGAGCCCCTTGCGGTTCTGGGGTACGAACCGATACCCGATGCCGTATTCCGTGCGGATGTACGTGGGGCGCTTGGGGTCCGGCTCGATCTTCCGGCGCAGGTGCCAGATGTAGATGCGCGGGTAGTCCACGTCATTGCGGAACTCCCAGCCCCAGACCCGGTTCAACAGCTCCCGGTTGCTCACCACCTGGTCCGCGTTTTCCAGCAAGGCAGCCAACAACCGGAACTCGGTGGGGGTCAGATGGATCTCTTCCCCTTCCCGAGTGACCCGGCGGCTCTTCAGGTCGATGGTGAGGAAGTCATCCTGATACGTGATCGGCGGTTCCTGCTTGTACGCCATGTACCGTCGCAGGAGGGAGCGAATCCGGGCCAGGAGCTCCTGGAACCGGTAGGGCTTCAGCACGTAGTCGTCCGCGCCGGCCTCCAACCCACGTACCACATCCTCTTCCTCGCCGTACGCGCTGAGGATAATGATGGGCACGTCCGAGACCTCGCGAATGCGCTCGATCAAGGTGTACCCATCCATCTCCGGCATTCGGGTATCCAGAATGACCAGGTCAGGTCGGTAATCAAAGAAGACCTTCAACGCTTCCCGGCCACTCTCCGCAGTGTAGACCTCGTACCCCGCCTGCTCAAGCTGTTGCCTGAGCATCAGCAACAGGGACGGATCGTCATCCACGATGAGCACTTTGTAATCTTTTCCACCCATGTTGAAGTTCCCCCTTTCTAAAGGTGTTTGGTTAAATTGAAATGACGAAACGTTTCCCCCGCTTCGACACAACCAATCGACAAGAGAATGACCCGTTCGGGTCAATTCCCCCTTAACGATGTACCCCTGCCCCCGTCATGTGAACCACCACGGTTGCACAGGGGCCTATCGGTTCCAGCATAGCCTGTAGATTTTTCCAGTTTACCCCACGTCCGTTAGCAACTCGTCCACTTATAGTATATACGATGTCGATTTGTAAGACAAATTTTGCCACAACTTTTTTTGTAGGGCAAATGTTGGCGTGCGTTTGGACACGCGGCAGGAGAGGGGGTTGGGCATTGGGCGGACGGATACATCTCGGGCGATGTGAACGGATAGCCGAGGACATAGCCCCCGGCTGTCCCCTCGGGGCGGTTTTTCAGCTGGGCTCACCTTTGATGTTTGGGCAGGTCGGAGTACAATATCCGGGATAGGCTCGTCTATTATCTCACCACAAGGAGGCAATCATGGCGAAAGTCTACGCCGGACGTTACCTGCGTGTGGATCTGACGCGACGAACGTGGGAGGTCGTTCCCATCCCTGAAGAGGACGTGCGTCGCTTTACCCTGGGCAGTGGCTATGCCGCTTGGCTCTACTGGCAAGAGATGGACCCGGCCATTCCTCCTTTGGATCCCCGCAATAAGCTCTACGTGTTCAACGGGCTCTTGAGTGGCACTTTTTCTCCCACCGGCTGTCGCTCTTCCTGGTGCGGTCGTTCCCCGCTCACCGGCATTTGGGGAGAATCCAGCATGGGAGGGCATTGGGCCGCGGAGCTACGGTTCAGTGGGTTTGACGGACTGGTCATCGAAGGACAGGCCAGCGAGCCTGTGTACATCTGGATCGATGGGACGAACGGCACGGTGGAAATCCGGCCGGCTACGCACGTGTGGGGGAAGGGCCATTTCGACACCTTTGATATGCTCCGCGAGGAGACCGATCCCAAGGCCCAAGTGGCGACCATCGGCCCGGCCGGCGAGCGTTTGGTCCTCTACGCGGCGGTCATGCAAGGGGGACGCTACCATGCCCGCGCGGCCGGACGTACCGGGATGGGCGCTCTTATGGGCAGCAAGCGCTTGAAGGCCATTGTGGTCCGAGGCAAGGATAGACCTTCCTACGCGGATCCCAAAGGGTTCCGGCAACTGGTGCGCGAGGCAAACAGCACCATCAAGGAATACGCCAAGAGTTTGAGCCTCCTGGGCACCGCAGGGGGCGTCCCCGCGACGGAGGAGTACGGCGATCTCCCCTTGCGCAACTGGCGGGACGGCACCTGGGGAGGACGCTCTTATGAGATCTCCGGTCAGAAGATCGCGGAGACGATCTTCTGGAAACACACGTTCTGTTTCGCCTGCCCCATTGGATGTGGCAAAGCCGTGGAGATCACCGAAGGACCCTACAAAGGGGTCAAGGGCGAAGGCCCTGAGTACGAAACGCTGGCCGGGTTTGGCGGTATGTTGTTGAACGACAACCTGGAGAGCATCGCGTACATCAATCACCTGTGCAATGATTTCGGCCTGGACACCATTTCCACGTCCGCCAGCATCGCCTTTGCTGTGGAAGCCTTCGAGAAAGGGTTCCTCTCGGAGAAGGACACGGGGGGCCTGACGTTGCGTTGGGGAGACCCGGAGATGACCATTGCCCTGGTGAAGCAAATTGCGTTCCGGGAGGGTTTTGGGGACTTTGTGGCCAACGGAGTGCGCCGTATGAGCCAGGCCCTGGGTCCGGAGACGGAACGCTTTGCCGTGCACGTGAAAGGGCTTGAGGTGCCCTACCACGATCCCCGCGCGTTCGTGGACATGGCCGCGAATTACGCGACGGCCAACCGAGGCGCGTGCCACATGGAATCGTGCAGTTACTGGCAAGGGTACGGGCTCAAGGTGCCCGACCTCTACTACGAGGCCCATCCGGACCGCTTTGCCAGCCGGGAGGCCGGTCGCATGGCAAAGCGATATCAGGATTACGTGGCCTTGTACAACACCATCGGGCTCTGCAAGTTCATCATCAAAGGCCTGGCCGGTCCGGCCCTCGTCGCTGATCTGATCAACAAAGCGCTGGGTTGGGATTGGGATGTGGCCACCGTGTATCGCACGGGAGAGCGCATCTTCAACCTCAAGCGACTCATCAACGGACGTCTGGGCGTGGGCGCGGCGGACGATCGCCTGCCCTATCGCCTGGAATTTGAACCCCGCCCGGATGGAAGTGCAGCCGGTGTTTTGCCCGACATGTCCATCATCATGCCGGAGTATTACGCCGCGCGAGGCTGGGATCCGGAAACAGGTATGCCCACCCCGGAGAAATTGGCAGAGCTGGGACTTGACCGCGTGTGAACAACTTTTGGGGGCATGGTGAAGTCGGCCGTGTTATGCCGGCTTGGCTGTGCCCCCCGGGTGTCTTCACTGAGCCCCGCTCACTCAGCTCCGATGCCTCACCACAGCAGGCGGCCCAACGCGGCCAGCCAGGTGGGGAAGAGGGCCCCGCTCACCAGGAGTCCACTGAGGACGATAAGGGCAAAGCTTTCCCCATCCCCCTCACGCACCAACAGGCGATCTCGCAAGGGACCCCACAGGGTGACCAGTGCCCGGATGAGTCCCAACGCCACCCCCATGCCGCCGATTAACGCCAACCAGGAAAGGGGTGATGCAGTAGCCAGGTGGAAGTGGACCAGCCATTGGGTCCAGAATCCCGGGGTAAAGGGCACACCGGCTAAGGTGGCCACACTGATGGCCCACGCGGTCACGCTCCAGGGGCGGCGTCGTGCCCACCCGCTGAGGTGTTCCAGATCTCCGGTTTCTCCCGCGGACAGCAACGTGGTCAGGGCAAATCCCCCGATGCCCAGGGCCAACCAACGGACGGCCAGCGTCCATTCCCAGGTACCACGGGATGTGGGCGCCGCGATCCACAGGGCGAACGTCAAAGCCCAATTGTACAACGCCGCGTATCCCCAAAGACGCCGCACGTTGTTGGTGGTCAGGGCAGCTACCCCACTCCAGATCAACGTCAGATAGGCGAGGAACTGGAACCAGTCCAGGGCGTTCCACTGGGCTTGCACCAACTCCGCGTGGGCACCGAGGCGGATGAAACCGACCATCACGACCAGGGTGTGAATCCACCAGGCCCATGCCCCGCGGATCGGTTCACTCCCCTGGGTCAGCGCGAGCAAGCCCGTGTGCAGCGGGAACAATTGGGTTGTCAATATGAGGATGATGGCGGTCAGCGCAATTTGCCAAGGGGGGATTTGGGCTGTGTTCGGGTCAGGGGGGTAGAGGAGGAAGAACCCCAGGATTGCGGCAAGCACGAGGGGAAAAGACCACCGCCAACCGCCGTGTACATGGCCGGCGGCTCCACCTTGGGTGAAGAACGTGGTCCCCAACACCCAGATGGCCAATCCCCAGGCCACTCCCCACACACTTTGTACGGTGATGGCAGGTATGGCCGTCAGGATGAGCAGGGGGAGCCATCCCAACCCCTTGCCCCAGCGGGGGAGGAGGAAGGCCAATCCGCTCCACACCAGCACGGCAAGGCCTAGAATCCACCACATATGTCGCGCTTCCGCGTCCACGCGGAAGGTGAGATCATGCCATACAAAGGGGTGGCGGAGCCAGACTTCTCGACCTAACACCAGCACAGGTCGGTCTTCCGGCCAGCGGGCCCCTATCCACAAACTGGCCAAGGCACCGCTCATCCACACCAGCGCGTGAAGTCGGCGCCATCGGTTCGCCAACAGGGCCACACTGCTCCACACAAGTCCGTAGAGGAAGAGAAAGGTCACCCCGCTCATCGCGCGCTCCTCCTCTGTCCCCGGACGAATAGGCCCTCGCTGGCCAGTAACATGCTTCCGACCAATCCTGCTCCCATGTCCAACAGGGTGAGGGGATAAATCCACGTCTGGGGCATGGGCAAGGGGGCCAAGAGCATCACACTTCCTTGGATTAGGAGGAGCAAGGCCAACGTGCTGTGCAATGTGGTGCCGTGAAGAGCGAGGAGGAAGAGGCTGCCCAGCAGGAGCAGGAGCACCGCGTCTCCTCGTACAGGGTCCAACCAGAGGTGGGATTTGTACAGGCGCAATTGGAAGAAGAGCATGGCAGCTACGGGGATGAAGGCCCAACGGGGACCCCATCCCCACCGGCTGGAGATGCGGGGAGGCCAACGTCGGAGCCCGAGCCAGAGGAGTGCGCCGTTCAGGGCCGGCGCCAACATCCGGGTGATGACCCAGGGGAGGGGGAGTGTTCCCACCATAAGCGCGGCGGTGAGGGGCCCTACACTTCCCCAAAGGAAAAGGGACCACCGCCAGTTCTCCGTGACGATGAGAAGGACCAGGACAAGGGCCAGGCCGCCCAACAGGTAGGGAGTCCAGGGCTCCACCTGGGTGGCCAGTTGCGGCGGTGGTATTTGGGGCAGCGATTCTAACACTCGGGACCAATCGGGCATCTTCTTCCTCAGTGCAACAGGATGTAGATGAACGCGGCGAAGAGGAGCCAAGCGGCCCATCCCGCGCCTTCTATCAACGTTGTCATGCCTCCCAGCGCGAGGAGGCTCCAATGAATCACCTCGCGCACACCGGTTTCCCAGGGCTGAAGGTGGGCCATGACCCGCATTCCCCAGGCCCAGTTGCGCATGTCCACGAACACCCGTGGACGTTGCCAGGCGAGTAAGCCGCCCAACACCAGGGGAATCCCCACGGTCCAGAGCCACGTGGCCGGCGGTAGGGATATGCCCTCACTCATCCGGTATCCCACGAGGATTGCGGGAAGCACGTATAAGGTCACGCGGATGATCTCCCTCCGCCGGGCAATGCCGCTCCACTTTGGCGGGGAGAGGATGCTTCCCAGGACCAGGGCATCGGAGATGAGCAGGAGAAGGCCTAGTCCGGGAGCTTGTTCCCACAGGGTGGCTATCAGGGCTCGTACCGGGGCCCCGGCGGTCCAGGGGAGGCCCCAGAAGAGGGCCAAGGCCAGCAAGTAAGCCACATTTTGTCCGTATGCCAGGTGTCGTGTGTGGAGGATGAGGAGCGCGCCTCCGGCGAGGACAATGGCCGCGCTCAGCGCGATCATGCTGGGGTAAATCCACGCCTCCGGGAGGAGGGGGATGAGCAAGAGGAGACCGGCTCGTTGGATAAGGGCCCAAATCAGTCGTGCTCGGGGCGATTCGGATAGCCATGAGGCGAGGGCGCTGCCGAACGCGGCAAAGAGGGCCAGGGCAATCCACGCGGGATGGTGCCACACTTGAGAGGCGCCTTCCAGGGTGGCCCAACGCCAGGCCCAAGACGCGCCGGCCATCACGTCCAGCCACAACCAGGGGGCCGGGATCCCCGGCGCGGCCAGACGGTGCTGCCGGTGAAAGGGGTAGGCGCCCAGGTAGAGCCAGACGCTTCCTCCCATAAAGGCCAGGGCCCACGCGGGGAAGCGGGTTTCGTCCCAGGGGCGAATGGCCATCGCAGGAGGCGCTGCCGCAAGGACGGCCCACAGGAGAATGCCGCTCAGGAGTACCAGTCCCACGGTCCGCCATGTGGCCCGGGCTCCGCCGCTCAACAGCACTCCCAAGTACGCCGCGTTCGTGATGGCCCACCCCAGCAGGAGGGTGAGCAGGTTCCCTGCCATGGTGGTCAACAGGGTTCCCGCGAGGAGGAAAAGGGCTGTGCTGGGGCCCGGCGTTCTGCCCGCGGGGAGACGGGGCGGAAGGAGGAAGCTGCCGGCAAACGCGGCCGTGGCTGCCAGAAAGGTAAAGAGCCAATGGCCTTTGTCCAACCGGAGCAGCAGGGTAATGGACATGTCCAGGGGGCCCCGGAGGGTCAGGGTGTGAACCAGGGGAATGGGGGAGAAGCCAAAGGCCACCACCCAGAACCACACGATCCCCGTGGCGAGGAGAACACCGCCCCGCGTGAAATGGGGGATGTGGCGTACCCTCCAAGGTAAAAGGAGGATGCCCATCCCCACCAACAGGGCCAAGGGAAGCCATGGTGTGATAAGCCAAGAAAACAAATTAACCAACGTGTCCATATGCGACCTAACTCGTTAGTCGTTCATCGT
>JAADDB010000228.1 GCA_013154135.1 Chloroflexota bacterium | reverse complement strand
TTCCTGTCGAAATCGCTGCACTCGTGCCCGGATCTCTTGGATGATATCCTGAAGGGCCTCGCGTTCTCCCTGACTGAGGTACATACCTACCTCTTGGAGGAGACGTTCCATATCCGGGTCATACGCATACATAAGCATCGCGATGTCATTCTCGTATAGACTTACCCGTGCAAAATCTCCCTGCCGATACAGCGATGGCAGAGCGTACATCTTCAACAAAAGCAACCCCTCAACCGTGGCCACAGGAACGTCGACCCCTTGGAATTTCTCCCAGCGGACGTATTTCTCTTTCACCCGCCGAAAGAGGGGATTGCTTGTGAACAACAGGTCCACCTGAAGTCCTTTATAATGCCCTCGAGCAAAGTAGACATCCCGATACGTCGTGAAAATCTCGGGGATCTTCTCTAGGTCCTCTACAGGTAACAGGAAAGCCAAATCCTGGGCATTTCGCCCTTCGACATAGTGAAGTAAGGCGATACCACCCACCAACGCGTAAGAGATACCCCGTTGATGCAATAACGCGAACAGTTCACGGACTGCCTGGAGTAACTCATCTTTAGAGACAGACGTCGCTGTACCCTCGACCCAATAACGGGGATTAAAAGCCGTCGCGTAGTAAAGAACCTCGCCGATGTCCTCTAACGTCTGCAATCCCATCACCTTCTCCCACCCTTACTGATAAACAGGCGTGGCGGTATTCTGCATCCACCGCCACGCCTGTATTGTACCACAGCCTGCTCTGGGATGGAAGGGCGCGTCCGCGGCCTCACTTCAGCATGGGCATCTTGATCCCGTGCTTCTTCGCGGTCTCGATCGCGATCTCGTAGCCCGCGTCCGCATGGCGGACAACGCCCAGCCCGGGATCGGTGCGCAGGACATGGGCAAGCCGCCATTCGGCCTGGTCCGTGCCGTCTGCCACCACCACCTGGCCCGCGTGCTGGCTGTAGCCCATGCCCACGCCACCGCCGTGGTGGAAGGACACCCACGTGGCCCCGGCCACCGCGTTCAGCAGCGCGTTCAGGATGGGCCAATCGCTGATCGGGTCCGAACCATCCTTCATGCCCTCCGTCTCCCGGTTGGGGCTGGCCACCGATCCCGCGTCCAGGTGGTCGCGGCCGATGACAATGGGCGCGCTGATCTCCCCTTTGCGCACCAGTTCGTTGAAGTAGAGCCCCGCCTTGTCCCGCTCGCCGTAGCCCAGCCAGCAGATGCGCGCGGGCAGTCCCTGGAAGCGCACCTTCTTCTGGGCCATCGTGATCCAGCGGCGCAGATGATCGTTCTCCGGGAAGAGTTCCAAAATCGCCTGGTCCGTGCGGTACAGGTCCTTCGGGTCGCCGGAGAGGGCCACCCAGCGGAAGGGCCCCTTCCCCTCGCTGAACAGATCCCGGATGTACGCGGGCACAAAGCCGGGGTACGCGAACGCGTCCTTCACCCCCATGTCATAGGCCTGCTGGCGCAGGTTGTTACCGTAGTCGAACACCACCGCGCCGTTGCGCAGGAACGTGAGCATGGCTTCCACGTGCACAGCCATGCTCTCCTTGGACAGTTTGACGTAAGTCTCCGGATCCTTCTGGCGGAGTTCCTCGGCCTCGTACACGCTCATGCCCTTGGGCACGTACATGAGCGGGTCGTGCGCGGGCGTTTGGTCCGTGACCACGTCGGGCACGATGCCCCGCCGCGCGATCTCGGGGAAGACTTCGGCCGCGTTGCCGATGAGCCCGATGGACCGGGCCTTGCCCTCCTTCAGGTACTGATCCACCCGGCGCAGGGCCTCGTCCAGGTCCTCCACGATCTCGTCCACCTGTTCCAGTTTGAGACGGCGCTCCGCGCGGCGCGGGTCCACCTCCACGATGAGCCCCACGCCCTCGTTCATGGTGATAGCCAAAGGCTGCGCGCCGCCCATCTCCCCCAGGCCCGCGGTGAGCACCCACTTGCCTTTCAGGCTGGAGCCGAAGTGCTTCTGCCCCACCGCGCCCAGCGTCTCATACGTGCCCTGGAGGATGCCCTGCGTGCCGATGTAAATCCAGGATCCCGCGGTCATCTGACCGTACATGATGAGCCCCTTGCGCTCCAGTTCGTCGAACACCTCCCAAGTAGCCCACTTGGGCACCAGGTTGGAGTTGGCGATCAGCACGCGCGGTGCCAACTCGTGAGTCTCGAACACAGCTACAGGCTTGCCCGACTGGACCAGCAGGGTCTCGTCGGGTTTCATGTTCTTCAGCGTTTCCAGGATCGCGTAGAAGGACTCCCAGTTGCGGGCGGCTTTCCCCCGTCCGCCGTACACAATCAGATTAGCGGGATCACCGGCCACTTCCGGGTCCAGGTTGTTCTGGATCATCCGGTAAGGGGCCTCAATCTGCCAGTTCGCGCACGTCAATTGCGTTCCGCGCGGCGCGCGGATAACGGGGACTTCCTTTCCGGCCATGATGAGCCTCCTTTTCGATAACGAGTAACAAGCAACGATGAACGATTAAGGGGTTAACGATGAATGGACCGACCTGGATGAATGACCGGCCATCAATCGTTACGCCTTAATCGTTACGCATTTCCATCTCATCCACCCAAATACGCGGCCTGGACTCGGGGGTCCTCGCGCAGGTCGTCGGCCATGCCCTCCAACACAATCCTCCCATTCTCTAATACGTACCCCCTATCCACCACGTTCAACGTCTCGTGCGCGTTTTGCTCCACGATGAGCATGGAGACCCCCTCCTCCTTCAACTGGCGCAGGGCCTCGAACACCGTGTCTACCAGCACGGGGGCCAGGCCCATGCTGACTTCGTCCACGACGAGGAGTTGAGGGTTGCGCATGACCGCGCGACCGATGGCCAGCATCTGCTGTTCGCCGCCGCTCATGGTGCGGGCGATCTGGCGGCGGCGTTCCTTGAGCACGGGGAACAGGGTGTACACGTACTCCATCCGTTCCCTCACCGTCCGGGGATCGGATTCCAGGTACGCGCCCAGGCGGAGGTTCTCCTCCACCGTCATGTCGCGGAACACGTGCCCGCCCTCGGGCACCAGGGCCATGCCCCGGGCCGCGCGATCCCACGAGGGGAGCGTCGTGATCTCCTCCCCCGCGTACAGGATGCGCCCGGCCGCGGGCTTCACCCACCCCGACACCGCGCGCACGATGGTGGACTTCCCCGCGCCGTTCGCGCCCAGGATCGCGACCGCTTCCCCGGGCTGGACGTCCAGCGACACCCCGTGCAGGGCCTGGATGTGTCCGTACTTCACCACCAGATTGGCAATCTGCAACAAAGGAGCACGTTCGTGCATGATGGGCTCCGGTTTTCCTGATTGAATGGTCATCACAATGATGGGTCACGCATCACGTATCACGTATCACGCCTCACGCCTGACCACCCCACTATGTCCCAGATACGCCTCGATGACCGCCGGGTTCGTCTGAATCTCCTCGGGTGTGCCCTCGGCCAGGATGCGGCCCTGGTTGAGGACCACGATGCGCTCGCACAGGTTCATGGCGAAGCGCATGTTGTGTTCCACCAGGAGGATGGTGATCCCCCGATCCCGCAGATCCCGGATCAGCGCGGCCAGGTCTTCCGCCTCCTGATGAGTGAGCCCCGCGGCCGACTCGTCCAGCAGGAGCAGGATGGGGGACAGGGCCAGCGCGCGGGCGATCTCCAGGCGCCGTTGCAGGCCGATGGGCAGGGTGTCCGCGCGCGCGTCCGCGTACGCGGCCAGTCCCACATTCTCCAGAATGTCGTTCGCGCGGGCGATGGCCGTGGGCGTGTGGTAGACGTGCAGGAACGCCTGCAAGGACGGGTAGATGTTGTGCCCCATCCCGGCCAGCACATTGTCACGCACCGAGAGTTCCCCAAAGGGCTTGACGATCTGGAACGTGCGGCCCACACCCAGCCGCGCGATCGCGTTGGGCCGTTTTCCGTGAATGGGCAGGCCCCGGAAGTAGATTTCCCCCGCGGTGGGCTTGAGGAACCCGGAGATCAGGTTGAACAGCGTGGTCTTGCCCGCGCCGTTGGGGCCGATCAACCCCACGATCTCCCCCTCATTGACTTGGAAGGAGACCCCATCCACCGCCTTCAGCCCGCCGAAGTGACGGGACAGGTTGCGAATGTCGAGTAGTGGTGTGTTCCGGTTGGTTTTCTCAGGCATGGGTTTGTACCGTGTAGTAATGAGTAACGATTAACGATTGACGATTAATCGTTAATCCTTCTCCTTATCTTGTTCCACAACCAGCTGTTGTCGCCCAGGATGCCTTGGGGCTGGAAGAGCATCATCAGCACCAGGACCCCGCCGTAGATGGCGTAGCGGTAGTCCCCCACGAAGCGCAGGTACTCAGGCAGGGCCTTGAGGATGAACGCGCCCACCACCGGGCCGCGCAGGGTGCCGATGCCGCCGAAGACCACCATGCTCATAATGCCGATGGATTCCACGAACGCGAAGTGGTCCGGAAACACAGAGCCCAGGAAATGCGCGTACAGGCTCCCCGCGCCCCCGGCCAGCGCGGCGGAAATCGCGAACGCGTAGATCTTGAAGCGGGGCACACTTACCCCCACCGCCTCCGCCGCGTCCTCATCCTCCCGCAGCGCGGTCAACGCCAACCCCGCCCACGTGCGGCTGAGATACGCGCTGATCCACAGCGTCAACACCAGGTACAGCGCGGCCAGGGCCAGAAACCAGGGGCCGCGCAGCGTCCACCCGAAGAGTGCGGGCTTCTTGATGCCGATAATCCCCAGTGCGCCCCCGAAGAAGGACACGTACTTGAAGATGGCAATGACCACGAAATTGATCCCCATCGTGGCCAGGACCAGGAAATCGTGGCGCACGCGCAGGCTGGGCAACCCGAGAAATCCGCCCACCACGCCGGTGATGAGGATAGCCGCGACGAACGCGGGCCAGAAGGACCATCCCGCCTTCACCGTCAGCATAGCCGACGCGTAAGCCCCAATCCCGAAAAAGGCCGCGTGTCCCAAGGACACCTGGCCCGCGTAGCCTGTGAGGATGTTGAGGCTCAAGGCCAGGACCGCCCAAATGCACGCGAATGTGGCGATACTGATCAGATATCCCATGCCTCACCTCCCCAACAGGCCCTGTGGTCGGAACATGAGCACGAAAATGAGCACCAGGAACGCGATGGCATCCCGGGGCAGTACGTACCCCACCGACGCCAGGAGGACCGTCTCCGCGAAGGCCAGGAGAAAACTCGCGGCCAGCGTCCCCGTCACCGATCCCATGCCGCCCAGCACAATGACCACGAACGCCTTGTACGACGGCACATCCCCCATTGTCGCGTAGACGCTGTTGTAGAACACTCCCACCAGCACCCCGGCCGCGCCCGCCAGCGCGGATCCCAGGAGGAAGTTCAGCGCGATCGCGCGGTTGAGATTGATCCCCACCGACCCGGCCATCTCCCGGTCCTGAGCGGCCGCCTGCCAGGCCAGCCCCAGCCGGGTGCGGGTGAAGATCAGGTACAGCGCGACCAGGGCCACCCCGGTCAGGGTCAGGATCATCACCTGTGCGTTGGGGATCGTGCCCCAGGGCAGGGTGATGGAGGGAAACACCTCCTGCGCGGGGAACGCGTGCTGGTAGGGCCCCATCAGATAGGGCTTCTGCAACAAGTCCTCGATGAGGAGGAAGAGGCCCACGCTGGTGATCAGCGGCACAATGCGGGGCTGGTCCAGCATGTAGAAGTACACGCCCCGGTAGATGATCACGCCGACAAGTCCACTGACCAGCATGGCCGCGATCAGGGCCAGCCAGAAACTTCCCGTCAGCTTGAACACCGCGAGCCCGACCCCCGCACCGATGGTGTACACGGCCGCGTGCGCGATGTGCAGGATCTTCAAGATCCCGTACACCATCGTCAGGCCCACCGCGATGAGGAAGTAGATACTGCCTTGTGTCAACGTGTCGAGTAGGATGTTCCAGAGTGACATGGGCACCATCCGGAGATGGACGACAGGCGATGGACGGGAAGCCGTCCACCGCCTATCGTCCCTAGTCTATGGTCGGATTTACCACGGCGGGGTGATGAGCGCCGGGTCGTCGAACTCCGCGAAGAAGTGGAACGCGCCGCCCTTCACCACCTGCGCGCCCAGCGGCCGCATGACCTCTCGGCCCGGTGTGAACTTGTAGAAGGGCCCGGTTGCGGCCTTCTCGAAGTCCTTCAACTCACCCAGGGCCTTCACGATGCCGTCCGCCTTGGTGCCGCCCTTCTCGATCGCGTAGGCCAGCACCATGACCGCGTCAAACGTGGACGCGCCCACCATGTCCGCGTCCAGGTTGTACTTCTCCTTGTAGGTCTTGATGAACCACTGGGTGATCTCCCGGTCGCTGTCCCGGTTCAGATCCGTGGTGATGATGACCCCCTCGGCCGCGTCCCCGGCCAGTTCCAGGAACTTGGGGGAATCGTACCCCTCCTGACCGATGATCTGCGCGTTCAGGCCCACCTCCTTGGCCTGGCGCACGATGTTCGCGGCCTCGTTGTAGTACCCGCTCGCGTACACCACGTCCGGGTTCGCTTCCTTGATGCGGTTGAGGATGGGGCGGAATTCCTTCTCGCCCAGCGGGTACTTCTCCTCGAACACGATCTCCGCGCCCTTGGCCGTGACGTATTCCTTGAACGCGTTGGCCAGGGAGGTGCCGAAGTCGTTGTCGATGGTCAGGAGCGCGATCTTCTTGGCGCCCAACTTGTCCACCGCGAGCGCGCCGCCGACCTTGCCCTCCACCACGGCCAGGGTGCCCACGCGCCAGATCTTATCACCCGTCTTGGTGATCTCCGGGTGCACCGCGTACGCGGCCACCATCGGCACGCCCGCGTCCTGGAACACCGCGGACGCGGCGCGGGTCGCACCGCTGTAGGAACCGCTCACCGCGGCGATGACCTTGTCCTGCTCGATCAACTTGTGGGCCACGTTGACCGCCTGGTCGGGCTTGGCCGCATCGTCGTAGTGGACCAGTTCCACCTTGACGCCGTTGATGCCGCCGTGGTCATTGATGTACTGGACGGCCAGTTCCGCGCCGTGGAGAGCGCTGGTGCCATCGGCCGCGGCAAAGCCCGTGGTGGGAGAGAAGAGGCCGATCTTGTAGGACTTGGGCTTGCTCTGGCCACATCCGCCTGCCAACACCACCAAGAGAGAGAGGACCAACAAGATAACCAACAGTTTTTGAGACCGCATGACGCCACCTCCGTTTGGTTAAGGTATGCCGAGACCGACCACCTCCTCGGAAAAGTAAAACCGATCACCTCGCCAAAGTTGGTACATGCGCACCGCTGGCTCACTACCTGTTCGATAAGTAATACGTTCCACGGCAAACCCTGGACTCCCCTCCTCCACGTGCAATAAGGTGGCGGCCTCATCGGTCAAGGTGATGGCATGAATGGTGAAACGTGCTTTGACCAGGGGGATGTGATATTTGTACAACAACAGCTCGTGCAGGGAGGAGTGTTCCAAGTCTTCGGAGAGAAGTTCAGGGCACAGGTCATAAGCCAACTGGCGGACTTCGTAGACCAACGGTTCCCCGTCGGCCAGGTGTACACGGACGATTTCGATGATCTGAGCCTCAGGGGGAAGATCCAGCGCTTGGGCGACGGTGTCATCCGCGGTGCGGACATGCGCTCGAATAAGACGGGTTGCCGGGGTAAACCCACGGCGTTTGGCCTCATCCGCGAACGTGCTCAAACGGAACAGGGCGCTTTCCAGCCGCGGTTTCGCAACAAACGTCCCGCGCCCCTGTTCACGAACCAGAATGCCCTCCTCTACCAAGCCGCGTATGGCTTTCTCCACCGTTCCCCTGCTCACGTTGAACTCGCGGGCCAATTGAGGTTCTGAAGGAATGCGTTCCCCCGGCTTGTATTCTCCGTTGAGCACCTTCTGGCGAATTTGTTCCCGGATCAGGATGTAGCGGGGTATGTGTTCTAAAGGTAACATGGGAAGCCCCTTGGACCAATGCATTGAGCGCAATGCATCTTGTCTGGTCAACCAGTCAATTGTAGTATATCGGGAATTCTTCCTTTTGTCAAGAGGGAAAATAACGATCCCACCCAGTCCGCCGCCAGAGGCGACGGAGTTGCGTGAGCCCCCCGGGGGCTGTTTGTCTGACGTCCTGTTTCTTTTCAAGATCGACGAAGAGATAGTTATAATGGGCCTAACCGCATCCACCGGTTCAAACTATGTCAACGGAGGGGTACCCATGCGATTGTCCTCATTTGGAAAACGCTTCACTTCCCACGCGGGCATCCTCGATCTCATGAAAGATCTGGGGCAGGCGCTGGCCACGGCAGAACGGGTGTACATGATGGGGGGAGGGAATCCCAGCTATATCCCCGAAGTGCAACAGCGCTTCCGGGCCAGCATGGAGCGCATTCTCCAAGAGGAAGGCGTGTTCGAACGCATGATCGGCAACTACGCACCACCGCAGGGGGAGATGGAGTTCATCCGCGCGCTGGCCGATCTCCTGCGCCGGGAGTACGGATGGCCCATCGGCCCCGAAAACATCGCGCTGACCAACGGAAGTCAGAATGCCTTCTTCTTCCTGTTCAACATGTTCGCGGGCGTGTTCCCCGACGGTTCCTCCAAGAAAATCCTCTTCCCCCTCACGCCCGAATACATCGGTTACGCGGATGTGGGCCTGTCCGACAACTTTTTCGTGACCACCCGCCCGGAGATCACCTTTGTAGATGACCACACCTTCAAGTACCACATTGACTTCGATGCCCTGCCCATTGGGGAGGATGTGGGAGCCATCTGCGTCTCCCGTCCCACCAATCCAACGGGAAACGTGCTGACAGATGAGGAAGTCCAACGGCTCAGCGCGCTGGCGCACCAACTTGATGTCCCGCTTATCCTGGACAACGCGTATGGAACACCCTTTCCCCACATCATTTTCCGAGAGGTCACACCCTTCTGGGATGATCATGTGATCCTGCTCATGAGCCTGTCCAAACTGGGGCTGCCCGGCCCCCGTACGGGAATCATCATCGCGCGGGAGGATGTGATCCAGGGGATCACCGCGCTGAACGCGATCACCAACCTGACGCCGAATTCCGTGGGGGCGTACTTGGCACGGGAACTGGTGGCCAGTGGGGAGATCATCGAGCTCAGCCGGGATGTTATCCGGCCTTACTATCAACGGAAGGCCGAACAAGCATTGGAATGGGTTCACGAGGCCTTAGACGATCTCCCCTTCTACGTTCACGTCCCCGAGGGGGCATTTTTCCTCTGGCTTTGGTTCAAGGACCTCCCCATCACCAGCCGGGAGCTGTACAACCGGTTGAAGGAAGAACGGGTCATTGTGGTCCCCGGCGAATACTTCTTCCCCGGATTTGAGGGCGAATGGGCCCACATGTATGAGTGCATCCGCATGAATTACGCACAGGACGAAGAAACAGTACGCACAGGCATTCGCTTGCTCTCCCAGGTCGTACATCGAGTGTACGAGCATGGAAAATAACGGGAAGCCCTCCGGGTACCGGGATGTCCTCCGACGTGCGCCCTTTCGGCGTCTCTGGTTGGGACAGGTGATCAGCCGTTTTGGGGATGGATTCTACTGGCTGGCCATCATGTTGGGCGTCAGCCAGCTGACGGGAGGCAGCATCCGCGCCATCGGCCTGGTCTCCATCCTCTTCCTGCTCCCCCAGATCCCCATCGGCCTGCTCGGAGGGCCGATGGTGGACCGGCTGAACCGACGCCAGGTGATGTTGGTGAGCGATGTGGTGCGGGTGTTCACCACCCTGGCCTGTGTCCTCGCGTACCTTCAGGGAAGCGTCCTGCTCCTGTACGCGATGGCCCTGATCCAGTCGGTCATCAGTGGACTCTTTGTCCCCGCGAAGAACGCGATCATCCCTCAGCTGGTCGAAGAAAGGGATTTGCTGGTGGCCAACACCCTGGACATGACCACGCAAGTGGCTGCCATGATCTTCGGCCCGGCCTTGGCCGGGATAACCATCGAACGGTGGGGGATTCCGGCCGGCTTTGTGGTGGACGCCCTCACCTTCCTCCTCTCCGCCCTCTTCATCTGGCGGATGGGGGCTGTGCCCACGTTGGGGGATGGCCGGGTGTCCTTTGCGGCAGCGTGGCAGGATTTGGTGGAAGGCGTTCGCTTTGCCGTCTTCACGCCCAAAATCCGGCATGTGACCCTGGTGGTGAGTGTTTTGTTCCTGGGCTTGGGGGCGGTGAATGTGATTTGGTTGCCTTATTTGCAACGCATTTTCCACGTTGGTCCCCAGAAAGTGGGCCTGGTGGACGCGTTCCAGGGGCTGGGGATGCTCTTGGGCACCGCGGCCATGGGCCATGCATGGGTGCGGACACGCTCTCCGGAGATGCTTTTAGTTGGGGGACTTTTCATCGTCTCCAACATGTTCATCGCCCTGGGCCTGGCTCCCGCGTACGAGTTCATCCTGGTGGCCACTTTCATCTTGGGCATTCCGGTCCCCGCGGCTCAAGCCAGTTTCTCGACCATCGTACAACGCGCTACCCCTCCGGAATTAATGGGACGCGTAGGAGGCTCTGTGGGAACGGTCACGGGCGGTGCCATGTTGCTCAGCATGGCATTGGCCGCGACCTGGGCGGACCAAATTGGGTTGAGGGAGACGTACATGCTGTGTGGAGGCCTGGGCCTGGCCGCGGTGGGTTTGGGCCTGGCGACCCTGCGTTGACACCCCGACCATGGGACGATAAGCGTACGTGAGGCGTCACGCGTGATCCGTCCGAGGTCGAAGTCTAACGAGTAACGAGTAAGGGGATAGGCATCACCCAATACTTTTTAATCATCAATCGTTAGCCAAGTTACTCGTTACGATCCTCGTTCATCCCACCCGATCTCCTCCCTCAGCCCACCCCTCTGAATCGTTAATCGTCCATCGTTACTCAACTCCTCGCCCCCACCCGCGACCGAGGTGCTACCGGGTTTGGGCCGTCATTGCGCAAAAGCCAATGACCAGCCCCTCGATAGCACCTTGGCCGCGGGCAAGACCGTCCGTCGTCACCAGGAAAGCGCCGCGTACGGGCTGATGACGTACGGATGGAAGATCTCATGCACTCCGGGCCCACAGACAGAGGTCACGGGCGTCGGTGTCGGCGTCGGTGTCCGAACCGGGGTGGACGTGGGCATCGGAGTGGGCGTCCACGTGGGCGTCGGTGTCGGCGTTGCTGTGGGTGCCTGCGTTGGCGTTGGAGTATAAGTGGGCGTCGCTGTCGGCCCAGGCACCAACGTCACAGTGGGCACCGGCGTGTAAGTCGGCGTCCACGTGGGCGTAGGCGTCGGCGTCGGTGTCGGTGTCGGCGCTACCGTCGGTGTCCACGTGGGTGTCGGTGTGTAAGTCGGCGTCCACGTAGGTGTGGGCGTCGGTGTGTTGGTCGGCGTGGGCGTGGACGTCGGTGTCGGTGTCGCGGTCGGCGCTACCGTCGGTGTCCACGTGGGTGTCGGGGTGTTGGTCGGCGTCCACGTGGGCGTGGGCGTCGGTGTGTTGGTCGGCGTGGGCGTTGGTGTTGGCGTCGATGTCGGTGTCGGCGTGTTGGTCGGTGTTGCCGTCGGTGTCGACGTTGGCGTCGATGTGGGCGTAGGTGTTGGGGTTGGCGAAGGCGTAGGTGTGGGTGTCGGTGTGAAGAGGGGCACCAACCCCGTGTGCAAGTCCAGAATTTGGTGACACCGGTTCTCCAAAGTCACCTCGTGTTCATTGGGGAAGAGGATCTTCCAGCCCGGCGGAGGGTCAATGGTGATACGATAGGTGCCGAGAGGAAGCCCTCCAACCTGCCACCAGCCCGCATCGTTGGTGACCGTCTCCCTGTAGACCGGGCCGGAAATATGGACGGTAACGCCGGGAATGCCGGGGTCAATACCTGGGTTGTATATGCGATTCTGCTCCACATCCTCATAGACAATGCCCCCCAGAGAAGTGAAGCAGGAAGCAGGTTCTGAATCGGTGTCCTCATCCTGATTGTTGCTCGTGTTCGGATCGGTGATCCCTGGGGCGAGCTGCACGCTCACCTGGTGAACCAGATCCCCCTTGGCCAACGGGTCAATGTACCCTATCACCGTGTAGCGAACCGTTGCCCCCGCGGGGATGTCGACCACATCCGTGAAGTTCCCCGTGGAATCGATGAGATCCGTGCACGTACCGGTGGGATCTTCCACGCAGGTCCAGGACCACTGGGTGATTTGAGGCGGGATAACCCCCACCACCGTCGTGCCAGGGGCATCGGAAGGACCATGGTTGGTGATGATGACGGTCCACACGACCTGGTTCCCGGGAGCGTACGTGGTCTGTCCGTCATCCACTGTGATAGAGACATCCGCGACAGCCTCCACCGCGGTCGTTGTCGAGGCCGTGTTGTTATTCGGATTCGTCTCCTCCGTGGCGCTGTCCACCTGGGCATCCGCGGTCAGGACCGTCCCGGCGGCCACGTCACTATTCACCGTTGTGGTGACAGTAATGGGAGGAGCGGTTGTGCCCGCGGGCAGGGCCGGACGGCGGCATTCCACCTGACCGCTCCCCTGAAGCGCACACGTCCACCCGTCCCCCGAAACGCTGTCGTAAGTGACCCCCGAAGGCAGGGTGAAGGTGACGACCACTTCAGAAGCGTCGTTGGGGCCATCGTTGGTGATGACGAGGGTATACGTCAGTGTCTCCCCCGCGATCACCGGATCAGGCGTGTCAGTGACGGTAATGCGCAGGTCCGTTCTGGGGATAAAGGTGATGGTCGCATCATCGCTGTTGTTCGTGCTGTCCGGGTCCGTCTGGTCGAGATCCGTCACCTCCGCCGTGTTCTTCCGCTCGCCTGTCGCATTGACGGTCGCGGTGATGGTCAGCGTGGCGCTGGCGCCGTTGGCCAGGGCGCCCACCGTCCACTTGCCGGTACCGTTGTCGTAGGTGCCCTGGCTCGGTGTGCTGGACACGTACGTGTACCCCGACGGCAGTTGGTCCGTCACCTCCACATTCTCCGCTTTGTTCGGCCCCTTGTTGCTCACCACAACAGTGAAGGTCACCGTGTCCCCAGGACCCGCAGAGGTCGGATCCACCGACTTCGCCACCTCCAAGTCCGCCTCGGGCTCGTAGGTGATGGTCGCATCGTCGCTGTCGTTCGTGCTGTCCGGGTCCGTCTGGTCCGACGCAGTCACCTCCGCAGCATTGGTGTAGTCACCGCTCGGGTTCACCGTCGCCTTGATGGTCAGCGTCGCACTATCGCCGTTGGCCAGGTCACCTACCGTCCACTTGCCCGTGCCGCTGTCATAAGTGCCCTGGCTCGCGGTGCTGGACACGTACGTGTACCCCGA
>JAADDB010000092.1 GCA_013154135.1 Chloroflexota bacterium | reverse complement strand
TATGCACGGGGCGAGAACGTCGGCGCCCCGCCAAGGTGCGGACCCGTCCGCCGCCAATGGGGACATTCTCTGGCCAGCCTGGTATCGAAGGGCCAACCCGGTCTCCAGCCCTTAATCGTCAATCGTTACTCGTTACTTCATGACCCGTCCGCCGCCAAGAGGCTACTGAGAATCGCGGAGAATATGTCGGCCGGGATAGACTAAGATTGTAACGAGTAAGGGGCCGGGGGCCCATTGGGGGGCCGGGTATGGCGATTCCTGGCCGGTTACGTGTCCATATAGAGCCCCGGAGAGGGCATCCCATTTCTGCACGGGGCAGCCCGTGCATGACACGAGGAGGTAGACGTTGAAGGAGCCACTTCTGCGGACCGAGAACTTACAACGACAGGTGAAGGACAAACGAATAGTTGACAACATCAACATTTCTGTGTACCCTAAAGAGGTCTTAGCCGTCGTCGGGCCCAGTGGAGCGGGAAAAAGCTCCCTCCTACGCCTGCTCAACCGTCTAGACGAACCCACACAAGGCACTGTATACCTGCACGGCCAGGATTATCGCCGCATTCCACCTCGCGAACTCCGGCGCCGTGTGGGCATGGTCATGCAATTTCCCTATCTCTTCCCCGGAACCGTCGCCGACAACATCCGCTTTGGCCCACGCCAACGGGGTATCGAGTTGAGTGACGAGGAAGTGGAAGCCCTGCTCGAACGGGTGGGCTTAGCCGGATATGGCCCCCGGGATGTGAGTCACCTTTCGGGCGGGGAAGCCCAGCGGGTTTCCCTGGCCCGCACCCTGGCCAACCGCCCGGAAGTCCTTCTTCTGGATGAGCCCACGTCCGCGTTGGACGAAGTGGCCAAGGCCGGCATCGAAGCCCTGTTACGGGAGATCCTCTCCCGGGGGGAGTTCGCGGCCATCTTAGTCACCCACGATCTGGACCAGGCCGGACGCCTGGCCAACCGCGTGGCCTTGATGGAGGAAGGCCGCATCACCCGCATGGGCGAGGCCGAGGAGGTGCTCCGTGCTTACCAAGCTCTTTCATGACCCGATAACCCTCGCCGCGGTCCAGGCGGTCGTCGCGGGCACCCTCGCGTTGACCGTTGCACTCCTGGCCCGGTGGCTACAACTGAACATGGAAAAAGATATCGCCATTGCCCTGGTCCGGGGGCTGATCCAGGTGGTCATCGTGGGCATGGTCCTCCTGGTCATCTTCCAGGAGCCCGTGTTTGTGGGTTTCCTCATCCTGGTGGGCATGATGTTCGCGGCCGCGTGGACATCGGCCAAGCGGGCCCGGGGATTGCCCGACGCGTTCCGGGTGTCCCTCTACAGCATTGCCCTGGGCAGTGGCTCCATCATCATCGTCATGCTCCTTATCGGCGTGTTGGAGCTGAAACTGACGGCCCTGATCCCGGTGGGTAGCATGCTTTTGGCCAACAGCATGAACACCGCGTCCCTCGCGTTCAACCGCTTTCGGGGAGAAGTCCTCTCCCACGTGGGACACATTGAAACCGCCCTCTCCCTGGGCGCCTCTCCCCGGGCCGCGGTGATGCCCTACATCCGGGAAGCCATCATGGCCAGCCTCATCCCCCGGGTGGATTCCCTCCGCTCCCTGGGGATCGTGTGGATCCCGGGCGTCATGACGGGCATGTTGCTGGGCGGGAGCCACCCGGTCCGGGCCGCGTTTTACCAGTTCGTCATCATGTCCATGATCCTGACGGTGAGCGCGCTCACCTCCATTATCGCCATCTTCCTGATGAGCCAGCGCATCTTCTCCCCCGCAGAGCAGCTGTTGCTCCGGAGTGAAAGTGGGGATTGAGGGGGAGTAACGAGTAACGACGAACGATTAATGAGTAAGGGGGAGCGGAAGGGAAATTCTGAACAGGCCGACCAGGCCCCACCCAATATCTGAGGAAGCTGGACTTGAGGCCAAATCCGACGGCGTGGAAAAGGGGGAAAGGGGATGCCCCGGGGAGGGGCGGACCTGTCCGCGGCCCGGTACTACGGAGCCGCGTTAGCCACGGTTGTCGGTCCCAAGTCCAGGTCCAGTAGAGGAGAGAAACCATGCGGATTCTCATTACCGGCGGTGCGGGATTCATCGGCAAGGCCCTGGCCAACCGTTTGGCCGCGCAGGGCCACCACGTCCGGGTTCTGGATGACCTGAGCGCGGGCGATCCGGAAGGGTTGGACCCCCGGGTTATCTTCACCCGCGGGGACGTGCGAGATGTGCCCAAGCTGTGGAGTCTACTGCAGGATGTGGAATGTGTGTACCACCTGGCCGCGCGGGTTTCCGTGCCCGAATCCATCCTCTTCCCCCGGGAGTACAACGACGTCAATGTGGGGGGCACCGTCAGCATGATGGAGGCCATCCGCACAGTGGGTGTCCGACGGATCGTCCTGGCCTCCTCGGGCACGGTTTACGGGGAACAGAACAGTCAGCCCCTGCACGAGGACATGCGCCCCAACCCCCGGGTGCCCTACGCGGTGACGAAGATCGCGGCCGAACATTACCTGTTTACCCTGGGCACCCTCTACAACGTGGAAACCCTGGCCCTGCGTATTTTCAACGCCTACGGGCCGGGACAACCCCTGCCTGTGTCCTATCCTCCCGTCATCCCCCACTTCCTCCACCAACTCCTGGGTGGGGGCTCCCTGGTGGTGCACGGCAGCGGGGAACAAACGCGGGATTTTGTGTACATCGATGATGTGGTGGACGCGCTCATCGCAGCAGGCCAAACAGAAGTGACCCACAAGATTATCAACGTGGGCTCAGGGGAAGAAACCAGCATCAACGACCTCATCCACGTGCTGGAAGAAGTGACAGGCCGCCGTGCGCATGTCCTCTACAACCCCCAGCAAAACGGGGGCGTCTCCCGCATGGTCGCGGATTTGACCCGCGCGCGGGAGTACCTGGACTGGAAACCCCGCATCCCCTTGCGGGAAGGGATCTACCGGATGCTCAGTCAGGACCCGCGCTTCGCGCCGGAACCGCATCCCATGCCGGCCTACGAAGCCCGGCTGAGCAGGCGTCGGTAGCGTAGCGCGTACAACCCCACCACCGCGGTGTTGGCAATGGTGCGAACCCCCACCATATGGGGTTCCTCGAAGACTTGACCGGGGATCTGGGAGGCCACCACCAACACCCCCAAGGGGCGTTCCGGGCCTTCCAGGGGAATGGCCATAGCCGGCCCCGCGCTCTCAAACATCAGATCCCCCACGTCCTCCCCCACCTGTCCGGGCGTGTAGAACACGGGTTGGGACGCCTCACTCACCCACTGGACCACCCGCCAATCCACGAAGAGCGCCTCCTCCCGGTTCACGTGAGGCGCCAAATACACCCGACGCCCGCCCATATCCTCCAGCAGGATGAGGGCCAGATGGCAGGGGCCCAGGATGGACGTGATCTCCACGCTCAACGTCCGCACCAGAGCTTCGACCGAGGGAGCGGAGATGAGCGTCTTGGTGATGGATTGGATGGTGAGGAGTTCGGTGATGTGGGCCTGGACCCCCTTGGCCAGCTGGATGTCCTCCAAAGTGCGGCCCGCGAAGAGCGCGATGATCTCCAGCAGGCGCAGGTGAAGCTGGGTGGGCACGGGCATCTCCCCCTGCCGGACCAGGAGGACGACCCCCTGCACGGATTGGAGTCCCAGCAAAGGCAAAGCCAGGGCCCGGTCGCCGATAATGGGCCAGGGGAATTCCTCCTTGAAGGATCGGGAGTCCTCCGGATCCTCCTGGACCCAGAAGGGCTTCCGCTTGGCCAGCGCGGGGACGACTACGCCCCACAAAGGGGGACGCCAGGGCTGGTGGAGCCAGGTGGTGAACACATCCTGGGGCAAGCCCAGGGCCGCGACCAAGCGCAAAGGTCCCAACTCATCCCGGCCCAGGAGGAGGAACACCTGGGTGTAACCGTCCAACATGGCAAAGGCCGTGACAATGTTCTCGTACAAGGACGCCTCATCCTCGGCCTCGGAGAGGAGGGTGAACGCGTGGTACAGCGTTTCCAGCCATGTAATACCCAAGGTTTCCTTGAGCCGGAGCTCGGCCACTTGCTGGCTCACCTGAGTCATGGACTCATCCATGCGCTGGAGATAGCGCTGCTCCAGCGAGTCCAAATATCGACTCACGTGTTGGTTCACTTGCTGGATATTCGCTTCCTGCCACCGTTCCAGCTGGGCTATCCATTGGTGCAGGAGTTCCCGGCGCCAGCGGGATAATACGTAAAACAGGATGACAATGGAGAGGAGAAAGGAGAGGAACAAGGAACTCCCGTAAAAGAGGGCGGCTTGGGTCAGCGTGAACAGGGAAAAAGTGTACAGCAGCCCCCCCACCAGAAGTCCGCCCAACAAAACACCGGCGGTCAACCCGGCGAGCAGGGTTCTCCAAAAAGAACGCGTCTCCTGTCGCGATGTGGTGATCGATGTGATGTGCGTTCCGTTCAAGGTTCGTGCTCCGATGATGTCTACCATGTCCTGTCAGGGAGTTGGGACCACGTCGCAAGATGTGCCCACCATCCGACCCAACTCATCCCATGCGGTTTTGGCGCTCCACCCCAGGGGATATATAATATCCGCCTGACACGGTGCCACCTTAGCGGATCCCGGTGGCTTCGACAAATTATAGACTCATGCTGGTGCGACGTTGCCTATCCACAGGACAATGACCGATAAACCTCATGTACTCATTGTTGATGACGAACCGGAAGCCCTCAACTTAGTTCGCCGTCTGCTCCAAGCGGATGGCTTCGAGGTTTCGGTGGCTCAGGATGCTGAGACCGCGCTTCGCATTTTCGAAGACGTGCATCCTGACCTGATCCTCTTGGACATCTTGCTCCCTAATGTAGACGGCGTGGAACTGCTGAAGGTTATGCGCCAACGGGATCCAGTGGCCGCTATTGTGATGGTGAGCGCCCTCTCTTCTGAACGTATTGTGCTGGAGACCCTCCTTTCCGGTGCGGATGAGTACATCAGCAAGCCTTTCCCCCTCAAGCAGATGCGCATTCGTATCCGCAAAGCGCTGGAAAAAAGCCGCTTGCGCCGCGAAAACCTCCGCCTGCAGGAGGAGTTGAACCAGGCCAACGAACGGCTCCGCACCCTGCTCGAACGTTATATGCCCTCCATCGTGGCCAAACGCCTGATAAATTCTACCACGTTACCCGATCTTGGGGGAACCCGACAGATCATCAGTGTCCTTTTCGCGGACTTGCGACACTTCACCCCGGTGGCGGAAAAGTTGCCACCGGATAAGCTGATGGAAATTCTGAACACGTACCTGGCGACGGCCACGGATGTGATTTTCGAACTGGGCGGGACGGTGGACAAGTTCCTGGGGGATGGGATCATGGCCTTCTTCAACGCGCCCATGGAACAGGAGCACCACACCCTCCGGGCCATTGTCGCGGCCCAGGAGATCCACCGCCGTGTGGAGGAAAAGGGACCCACCGTGGAAGGCCGCAAACTCTACTTCGGCATCGGGGTCCACACGGGCGAGGCCATTGTCGGCAACGTGGGAAGTTACAACCTGATGAATTACACAGCCCTGGGCGATACGGTGAACATCGCCCAACGCCTTCAAGAAATCGCGGAGGGGGGACAAACCCTCATCAGTCGGGATACGTATGAGGAAGTGAAGGACTTTGTGGAGGTGCTCCCCCTGGGAGAACATATGCTCCACGGCAAGCAAGAACCTGTTGAGATCTTCGCGGTCCAGGGGGTCCGGATGGACCCCGAATGGTGGGACCGTTTGCGAATCGGACACGCGGAGGAGGAGAGCGGATGATGAGCAAAACGCAGCGAAAGTGGTACCCCGTTGAGCCGGCCCACGCGATGCTCGCGGGGCTTTTGACCTTGATCCTTCTATTCTCCATCCTGCCCTGGCTTTCCCCTGTCGTCCACGCGGGCACACCTACCCCCAACGAAGTGGAAGCCGTGGCCCGTACCCTCTATTGTCCCCTGTGCGTGGGGGAACGGCTGGATGCCTGTGAGATCCCCCTGTGTATGGACATGAAGCGGGAGATCGCGGAACAACTGGCCGAGGGGAAGACGCCGGAGGAGATCCGCCAGTACTTTGTGGCCCAGTACGGTCCCATTGTCCTGGGGGAACCCCCGCGCAAGGGGTTCAACTGGCTGGCATGGGTTATCCCCTTTGTCGCCCTCATCGCGGCCGGTGGGTACGTGTTCTTGCGCATCCGTCAGTGGAGCCAGGCCCCACCCGAGGCCAAAGAGGTGGTGACGGTGGAAGAGGGGAAGGCGCAGGTGGATGAGGCATTGGACGAGTACGCCAAGCAGGTGGAACGAGAACTTTCCCAATGGGAGTAGAGGACGATGAGTGACCAACCAGCAGCTCAACCGCGTGTGACGCGCACCACTATTCTCGTGTTCCTGGCCGTTCTTCTCTTCATGGCCATCCTCACGGCAGGCCTTCTCATGCGCCACAAGGGACGCCCAGAAGAAGGGCCGGCCCCGGATTTCACCCTCCAGCTCTTTGACGGAGGAAGTATCCGCCTTTCAGACCTGAAGGGAAAGGTGGTCATCCTCAACTTTTGGGCTTCCTGGTGTCAGCCGTGCAAGGATGAAGCCCGGGATCTGGAACGGGTGTGGCAGATGTACAAGGACAAGGATGTGGTCTTCATCGGCGTCAACTGGTCCGACACGGAGGCCAAAGCCCGAGAGTACTTGCGGGTTTACGGCGTCACATACCCCAACGGTCCGGACTTGGGCCGCCGCATCGGGCAGAAGTACCGCATCCGCGGGGTGCCCGAAACGTTTATCATCGACAAGCAAGGCAACGTGCGGAAGGTGATCATCCGGCCCATGACCGAGGAGGAGCTCATCAGCTACATCGAACAGTTGTTGGGGGAATGACGAGTAACGATTAACGGGTAAGGGTGTAAAGATCCAGGTTGAACTTTTGAGAACCGTGTTTTGTCCGTCACTCAGTTGGACTTTGGACACAATGTGGTCCGGAGGAATGGGAAGGGGATAAGTTTTGCCCGTTTCCACATCCCAGAGGTCAACTGTTTTGGTGGGTGCCGGCCGGGCGAAGCCCGGCCAGCACCCACCAAAAACACTCTTCTTGCCCGGGGCGAGAACGTGGGCGCCCCGCCGAAGTGCGGACCCGTCCGCCGCCAAGGTACTACCGAATTTTTCAGGTTAACGAGTAAGGAGATTGGGCCAAAGTCCAGTAAGGAGGATTGTTCATGGCCGATATTGGTTTCCTTTCCTTGACCATGGCTTTTGTGGTCACGTTCTACGGTGTGGTTGCCGGTATTTGGGGGTATCACCGAGATCGGTTGGACATCATCGAAAGCTCACGCCGCGCGCTCTTCGCGTTCGGTATCCTCATGACCATCGGCGTGGTGGCTTTGTGGTATTTGCTGCTGACAGATGACTTCCGGGTGGAGTATGTGGCCGGGCACAGTGAGCGGGCTTTGCCCACGTTGTACAAGTTCGCAGCGCTGTGGGGCGGCCAGGCCGGTTCCCTCCTCTTCTGGGGATGGATCCTGGGCCTGTACAGTATGGCCGCGGTGGCCTGGCTCAAGGAACGCCACCCCGAGCTGAACGCGTATGTCTACACCGTCCTCCACGCGATCGCTCTCTTCTTCACCGCGCTGCTCCTTTTCGGGGACAACCCCTTCCGCCTGTTGCCCTTTACCCCCCCCGATGGGAACAGTCTCAACCCCTTGCTCCAAAACTACTGGATGGTGGTTCACCCCATCGGCCTTTACTTGGGATATATCGGGTTCACCGTGCCTTTCGCCTATGCCATGGCCGCACTCATCACCGGCAACCTGGGCAACGCGTGGGTGCGCACCATCCGCCTGTGGACGCTCATCCCCTGGGTGTTCCTCTCCCTGGGCATTCTCATGGGCTCCCAGTGGGCCTACATGGAGCTGGGATGGGGCGGTTATTGGGCCTGGGACCCGGTGGAAAACGCTTCTTTCCTCCCCTGGCTCACGGGCACCGCGTTCCTCCATTCCATCATGATCCAAGAACGCCGGGGGATGCTCAAGGTGTGGAACGTGGTCCTCATCTTCCTCACGTTCTGGCTGACTATCTTGGGCACTTTCATCACCCGCAGCGGCGTCATTGAATCGGTCCACGCGTTCGCCCTGTCCAACATCGGTCCCATGTTCTTGGCATTCCTGGCCATCCTGCTCCTGGGCTTTCTCTTCATCCTCTTCCGGCGCTTGCCCCTCCTCCAGGGGGACAATGAGCTGGATGCCATGCTCTCCCGGGAGAGTGCGTTCCTGTTCGCCAATGTGCTCTTCGTCTCCATCGCCTTCACCACACTTTTGGGCACCATGTGGCCCATCCTGTCGGAATTGTTCACCGGGGATAAGCTCACGGTGAGTGCGCCCTTCTTCAACAAGGTGAACGGCCCCATCTTCGCGGTGCTGCTCTTCACCATTGGGGTGGGACCGCTGTTGCCCTGGCGCCGGGCAAATTGGACCACCTTGCGCCATCAGCTCCAATGGCCCACTCTGGCCAGCATCCTCATGATCCTCCTCCTCTTGGTCCTGGGGGAGCGACGCCCTTGGCCCCTGGTCGGATTTGGGTTGGTCGCGCTGGTGTTCGTCTCCATTGTGCAGGAGTACGTGCGGGGCGTGCGCGCCCGCATGCGAGCGACCGGGGAAAAGCCCTGGCAGGCCTTGGCACGACTCTTCCGGCGCAACCAACGCCGGTACGGGGGGTACATCGTTCACCTGGGCGTGGTGCTCATGGCCCTGGGCATCATCGGCAACGGGTTCTACCAGGTGGATAACCAGGCCGCTCTGAACCCGGGCGAATCCATGACCGTGGGGGACTATCGCCTCGTGTACGACGGGCTCTTCGAACGCCGCCAGAGCAATCACACGGAGGTGTACGCGCGGATCCGCGCGTTCAAGGGGGACCGGGAGTTGGGCGTGTTGGAGCCCAAACGCAACATTTACGACAAACAGCCGGAACAGCCTACCACGGAGATCGCGTTGCGTCCGGGGCTGGTGGAAGACTTGTACATCGTCCTCGCGGGATGGGAAAACGGCGGAAAGCCGGCCAGCTTCAAGGCCTACGTCAACCCCCTCATGAGCTGGCTTTGGATCGGCGGTTTTGTCGTCATCCTGGGCGGACTGATGGCCGCGTGGCGGCGCCCCCGGCGCTTGACCGCTCGGGTGAAACTGCCCCGCAAGGCCGTCGCCCAGACCGCATAACGTAGGAGGCGCTCATGCTGGAAATATTGATCATCGCCTTTGGCATTCTCGTGGCCGCGGGCTTGTTCATCTTCATCATCCAACCCATTTGGGAAGGCTCCGCACTCCTGGCCAA
Organism: Chloroflexota bacterium; assembly: GCA_013154135.1. Lineage (GTDB taxonomy): Bacteria > Chloroflexota > Anaerolineae > JAADDB01 > JAADDB01 > JAADDB01. Next base: position 4,273 of record JAADDB010000092.1, on the reverse strand, counting down.
GGAGGATATCCCTCTGCCGGTGGATGACCTGGATGAGTTGTACGCGAAACGGGATGCCATTTACGAGGCCATCAAGGAGTTGGAGTTGGACTATCAGGTGGGGAAGTTGTCGGAGGAGGATTACAAGCGCTTTTCCGCGGACCTAAAACGCCAGGCCGCGGAGATCCTCAAGCGCATTGACGAGTTCCCCAAGCAGCAGGCCCACATCCGACGGTATTTGGAAGCGCAAATTCAGACGATCCGGGCGGCTATGGGCGCACCCGTCACACAACCTGTGCTCGCACGGGTACCCATCACAGGACGAGAGGGGAAGACCCCGCCCAAATTCTGTACCCAATGTGGCGCTCCCCTGCGCCCGACGGATCGCTTCTGCAGCCAATGCGGGGCTCGGGTAACGCCCGCGTGAGCAAAAGCGTGGATGATCCGGTGCTGTGGGCCCCGGGACCCACAGCACCGGTCCTTCTCCTTACATCTCCTCCCGCTCCTGAGCGGAAAGGACCGCGATCGCGGTCATGTGGGTGATCTCCCGCACCGTTGCCCCGGTGGAGAGGACTTGAATCGGAGCGCCCATGCCCAGGAGGATGGGACCGATAGCCTCCGCATCCCCCAAGCGCTGGAGCAGTTTGTAAGCCACGTTCGCGGAATCCAGGTCGGGGAAGATGAGCACGTTCGCGTCCTTCACCCGGCTGAAGGGGTAATGGGCCTCGATGAGCTCCGGCACAACAGCCACATCCGCCTGCATTTCCCCATCCACGAGCAAATCCGGCCGGCGTTCACGCACCAACTCCACAGCCCGTTGTACCTTCTCCGCCTCCGGGTGTTTCACACTGCCGAAGTTGGAGAAGGAGAGCATGGCCACCCGCGGCTCGATGTTGAAGTAACGGGCCAGGTCTGCCGCGTGGATCGCGATCTCGGCCAGGGCCTCCGCGTCGGGCTCCAGGTTGACCGTGGCGTCGCTGAACACGTAGACCCGGTTCTTCACGAGCATCACGTAGGCCCCACTCACGTGCGCCACCCCCGGCCGGGTCCCCACAATCTGGAGGGCCGGACGGATGACGTCCGGGTAGTTGTAGGTGAGACCGCACACGTACGCGTCCGCGTCCCCCTGGGCCACCATCATGGGGCCGAAGTAGGTGGGAAGTCGCATAAGCTGATGTGCCAGGTGCAAGGTGACTCCCTTGCGCTGACGGCGCTCGTACAGGGCCTGGACGTATTCTTCAAACTTGGGGTAGGATGCGGGTTCGACGATCTCCGCCTGGCAGGGGATGCCCAGCTCTTCCACTTTGGCCCGGATGACGTCGGGGCGCCCCAGGAGGATGGGTTTGGCCAGGCCTTCCTGGTAGACTTGATGGGCCGCGCGGATGATGCGCTCTTCCTCGCCCTCGCCGAAGACCACCCGCTTGGGGTGCTGTCGGGCCTTGTCGATGATGATGCGCATGACTTCCCAGCCCTTGCCCAGCCGCTTTTCCAGTTCCCGCTTGTATTCCTCGATGTCAATGTGACGCCGGGCGACCCCCGTCTCCATCGCGGCTTTGGCCACCGCAGGGGAGACCCACAACATGACCCGCGGGTCCAGGGGCTTGGGGATGATGTATTCCGGCCCGAAGTGGAGGGACTTGAGCCCATACGCGCTGAGCACGGAATCGGGCACGTCTTCCTTGGCCAGCGCGGCCAGGGCTTTGGTGGCCGCGATCTTCATGGCCTCGTTGATCTTCCGGGCCCGTACGTCCAACGCTCCCCGGAAGATGAAGGGGAAGCCCAGGACGTTGTTCACCTGGTTGGGGTAATCGGAACGCCCTGTGGCCACAATGGCGTCGGGTCGGGCTTCCTTGGCCGCCTCGTAGGGGATCTCCGGGTCGGGATTGGCCAGGGCGAAGATGATGGGCTTGTCGGCCATGGATTTGACCATCTCCGGCGTGACCACGTTGGCCACGGAGAGGCCGATGAAGACATCCGCGCCCTTCAGGGCCTCGGCCAGGGTGCGCGCGTCCGTGTCCGCGGCGAATCGTTCCTTGTAAGGGTTCATGCGCTCCTTACGGCCTTTGTAGATCACGCCCCGGGAATCGCAGAGGATGATGTTCTCTTTGGGAACGCCCAGGTTGACCAAGTGTTGGGCAGTGGCAATGCCGGACGCACCCGCGCCGTTGATGACGACCTTAATCTCGTCAATCTTCTTGCCCTGGAGCTCGAGCGCGTTTAGCAACCCCGCGGCGGCGATGATCGCGGTCCCATGCTGGTCGTCGTGAAAGACGGGGATGTCCAAGCGCTCGATGAGGGTTTCCTCGACGTAGAAGCATTCGGGCGCTTTGATGTCCTCCAGGTTGATCCCACCGAAGGTGGGGGCGATGAGTTCGGCTACCCGGATGACTTCGTCCGCGTCTTGGGTGTCCACCTCAATGTCGAAAACATCCACATCCGCGAAGCGTTTGAAGAGAACGGCCTTGCCCTCCATCACGGGCTTTGAGGCCAATGCCCCTCGGTTCCCCAGCCCCAAAATGGCCGTGCCGTTGGAGAGAACTGCCACCAGGTTCCCCTTGGCAGTGTACTCAAAGGCGGTTTCCGGGTCTTTGTCGATCTCCAAGACGGGAACAGCAACCCCCGGGGTGTAGGCCAAGGAAAGATCCCGTTGGGTTGCCATGGGCTTTGTAGGGCGAATCTCCAACTTGCCCGGTCGGGGTTCTCGATGATACCGTAGGGCTTCCTCTTTGGTGATGGTCATTGTTTTACTCCTTTCTGCATCCTAGGGAATCCATGGATAAGGACAACACGCAACAGACAGCCGCACGCTGGTGTGTGATGACGGTTGGGCGCCGGGGCATTGGGTAACGGGCATTGGGATTTTACCTCGCCGGGTAGGCCGGCCAGGGCCGACCTCCTCCTTCAACCACATCTTACTCATCACGCACGTTCCGTCCAGGCGCCCATGCCAAGTCAACCTAACCCTCTACTAGTGAAACACAAAACTGGGAATTATGGTATGCGTTTCGTCAGGTTTTTTGGGAATTAGCTGATTGACAAAAGAGGAATGACCGGCATCCTGTAGCAATCCGCCGACCAGGGGCCCTTGAAACGGGAAACCCCCTCCTTTAGCGGGATCCTCGGGGGAGTAGGATCCCAGGAGGGGGGCGGGGGAAACGGACCAAAATTCTAGGAACCATCTTACTCCTCAGATGTCAGACAAGCGTCAGGGGAAAAGATAAATGGGTGAAGATTAGGTTAGAGATTATAGAGTTCCATTCCTAGCCCCCCTTTACTCGTGACTCGTTACAACCCTCATCCCCCCCGACCGACCTCACCCTTCAGCCACCCCCTTAATCGTTACTCATTAATCGTCAATCGTTCATCGCTCATCGCCCATCGTCACTCCCCCCTCCATTTGTACCCTTCCCCAAATCGCGTTACCATCTCCTTCGGTTCATCCTTGTGAAAGTGGAGACGATCATGGCCATTATCATCGTCGGCTTAGGTCCCGGAGACCCGAATGAGATCACCCGGCTGGCGTGGGAATACCTCACCCAAGCCCAACACATCTACGCGCGCACAGGGGAACACCCTGCGCTCCACGCCCTTCCCCAGACCGTCCAGGTGGACACGTTTGACCACGTCTACGCGCGAGCAGATACCTTCCGAGAGGTCTACGAAACCATTGCTCAAGAAGTGGTCGCCCGGGCAAAAGAGGAGTCCCCCCTCATTTACGCGGTGCCCGGACACCCGCGCGTGGGAGAGGCCACAACGCCCCTCATCGAAACCCTCGCCGCGGAGCAGGGCATCCCTGTCACCGTTGTGCCGGGAATCAGTTTCGTCGAAGAGGTGTGCAATGCCGTGGGCCTGGATCCGCTGGAAGGGCTCACGGTCTACGATGCCATGCAGGTCGCGGGCGAGCACTTCCCCCGGGTCAACACGGATTTCCCCCTCCTCTTGGGACAGGTGTACAGCCGGGAGCTGGCTTCGGACGTGAAGTTGACCCTCCTGGCCGGATATCATCCCGAACATCCCGTCACCCTTGTGCGGAATGCAGGCCTACCCGATATGACAATCCAATCGATGCCCTTGTATCGGTTAGACCAAGAGGGCATCTTCAACCATATGACGACGCTGGTCGTTCCTCCTTGGCCGGGTCCCTCATCCTACGAGACCTTCCAAGAGGTTATCAACCACCTCCGGTCCCCAGAGGGATGCCCGTGGGACAGGAAACAGACGCACAAAAGCCTGCGTAGATATCTCCTGGAGGAGACGTATGAGGTCCTGGAAGCCCTGGATCGAGATGATGCCC
>JAADDB010000238.1 GCA_013154135.1 Chloroflexota bacterium | reverse complement strand
ATGTCCCCCGTGCCCACCAGGTGAACCCCCTTGCGCTGGGCCCACAGGGCTAAGTAAGGGATGGTCAAATTGCGACTGGTCGCCCGGGAGTAGTGGGAATGAATGTGAAGATCCGCGATGAGTTTCATGGTTACGGTCTGGTCCCCTCCTGCATAATCCACTGATACGCGTGGCGGCGCAGTTCTACCAAGGTGTAATTCTGAGCAATCCGCCGCGCCTGTTCCTTCAGCTCCCTGGAAATGGGAATGGGCGCGCTGGCCAAGAGCTCGTCGAGCTCTATCTGCTGTTCCGCGCCACAGGCCGGGTGCTCACGGACGGCCAGGAGAAGGACAAGGCCTTCCAGTCCCTTGCCGATGTGAAGGAGGAAGAGGCCGGCCACAATCAGGACGCTAAGGGAAAGGGGAACGGCTTCCAGTTGCGAGACCCGGTCGATCGCCTCCAACAGCGCGTCACGGGCCCGTTCCCACCTCCCTTGAACAGTATAGTACTTGGCCAGATACCGCAAAGTGAGGGTGATGCCCCACGAATGGTCCATCTCCCGGTAGATGTGGAGCGCGCGCATGTAGTGACGCAACGCGCCGGTCACATCCCCCTGGAGGAGGGCCATGTTGCCCTGGTTCAACGCCACATAGGCGATGCCAAAACGGCTCCCCAGCTCCTGATAGAGTTGAGCACTGCGCTCGAAATAGTGGGCAGCCTCCCGGTACCGGCGCTGGATCAGGGCCACACTGCCCAAGTTGTTCAGCGTCACGGCCAAGCCCAATCGGTCCCCAATTTTCTCCTTGATGGCCAAACTCTCCTCGTACGCCTGACGGGCCTCCTCAAAATGGCCCAACTGGTAAAGAGACGTGGCAATGTCGTTCAACGCCTGGGCAATGCCCTTGGGATGGCCCAGTTCCCGGAAGATGGCCAAGGCTTCCTCAAAATAGGGCAAAATCTCCAGCACATCCCCTTCGCTGGTGAAGAGAACATGGCCCAACGCGATCAAGGTGGTGGCTGTTTCAAAGGGAGCATATGCGCCCTTGTACCACGCCAAACTGCGGCGCAGACTGGCCTCGGCTTCCTCGGAAAAGGCTCTGAACGCGAGGCCTTTGACGTACCAGAAGAAGCTCTTGTCCTCCGGAAGGCCGTACAGCTCGATGAGGGGTTCGGCCCGGTTGATCTCCCGAACTGTCTCGGACATCCGGTCCAGTCGGCCTAGGAAATGGGCCCGCACGACGAGAAGGCGCGCGTGCAACCGTTTCCCCTCGGCCGTGGCCAGCACCTGGGGCCGCTGTGCCAAAGCCGCCAGGGTCTCGGTCATCAGGTGCAAGGCCTCTTCCCAGCCGCCCCACATGTCGTAGAAGAGGTAAAGGGGGTAAAGAGCATCTTGCAGCCATTCCACCGGCCCCTGTTGAGCGGTCCACCGCCACGCGGCCCGGAATTCGGGAAGGAACGTGCGGATCTCCTCGATGGCCTCGTGGACTTCTTTGCCCCGCAGCCGGGGCAGTTGACTCACCAACAGAGAGAGGAGGTGGGAAGCATACCGGTGGCTGATGTACTCTTCCTCCTCGGGGTTCTTCTGCAACTGCTCCCGGGCGAAACGCCGGATCACGGGGTGGAGGGTGTATTGGCCGGGCTGTTCCACGATGATCAGGGATTTGGACACCAGCGTAGCCATGGTCGACATATCGGCCTGGACAATGGCTTGGGCAAGGGATTGGGAGAACGTGCCTTGGAAGATGCCCAATCCACGAAATATGGCCTGTTCGTGTGGGGTCAGCAGGTTCCAGGACTGGCGGATCACCGCGCGCATGCTGCGGTGACGGGCAGGGAGGTCCGGCAGATGGGCCTGGAGGACGTCCATATCCTCCTCGATGGACCGGGCGATATCCTTCACCGACATGGAAGACAACCAAGTAGTGGCCAAGAGAATGCCCAAGGGCGACCCCTGGACGTAACGACAAATGCGGACGACATCCGACACGTTGCTCGAGTTCAAGGAAAAAGTGGGATACACCCGCCGGGCCGATTCCACAAACCACCGAATCGCGTCGAACTCCATGGGGTTGAGGACCTCATCCTCCTCGGGATAGGGCAGGCCTTTCAGGTAGAGGTGCCATTCCTGGTAGAGGCCCACGGGCTCCCTGGATGTCACGATGATCTTGACCTTGGGGGCCCTTTCCAAGATCTGGAGGATGAAGTCCCTGCCTTCGAGGAGGTGTTCGAAGTTGTCCAGGATGAGAAGCATCTCCTTGCCGGCCAGGTAATTCAGGACGCTGTTGGTGAGGTCTTTCTGACTGGGCCCGATGAGGCCCAGGTGTTGGGCCAGGGCTTGCGGGATCAGCTCGGGGGATTCCACCATTTCCAAAGGCACGAAAAGGGCGCCATCCGCAAAACGGCCCTTATAAAGGCGTAAAACTTCCTGGGCCAGGGCGCTCTTCCCGATGCCGCCCATGCCAAGGATGGAGAGAAGGCGGTACTTCTCCTGTTCCAGGAAGGATTGAATGTACGCGAGCTCCTCTTCGCGGCCGATGAACGTGGCAGGCTCGGCGCGGGATGGTTGGGGCATGGGGGGCAAGTCGATCAGGGGGCGGTAAAGCTCCCCTTGGCGGATGCGTTGGTACAGACTAACGGTTTCCGGCGAGGGGGAGACATCCATTTCCTCCCGAAGAATCCGGACACAGAGCTCATACTGGCGCAGGGCTGCCGACCGTTGACCGTCAAAGGCCAGCAGGAGCATCTTGCGGCGGTGGTATTCCTCCTGCCAGGGCTCCATATCCAACAAGCGCTGGACGTATTCCAGGGCTCGCTTGTACATGCCGATGGACTCGTAATACTCACTCAAGCGCATGAGGACTTGGGCTATATGTTGGCGGAGGTGGTACCGGTGGCTCTCAAGCCAAAGGTCCCACTCTAGCCCCTCGTCCAACAAGGTGTTCTCCAGCAAGTCCCCTCGATACAACCGGGCAGCCTCCTCCAGGAGCCGAATGCGATCGGCCGAGGCAGTAGCAGACATCTCCACGCGTTTCAGGAACTCGTGCACATCCAACCAGTACGGGCTATCCGGCAAAAAGCGAATGGTCTGACGGGTCACATGGAGGAAACGGGAAGCTTGTTCGGGACCCCCCAAGAGCTTGCGCAGGACACGCAACGTCTCCCGGAGGTTGTGGAGGGAGCGCTCAGCCGGCCTGTCGGACCATAAGAGCTCCGCCACCTTTATGCGGGAGTGCTCGCGGTCCGATTCAAGGACTAGGTAAGTCAATAAGGCTCGAACTTTTGGGGCCTTGACGTAGATGGGGGTCCCCTCGAGTTGGAGCTGAAATTGGCCTAGAAAATGTAATTGCAGCAACACGTGTGTCATGATGCCAACGGACGCTGTGTCAGGAAAGCGTTTTGCGTGGTGATGAAAAAGGCCAGAAATATCGACATTCGGTCAATCAAAGATAATACCATATACCTTCACCACCCGGCAAAGGGAGAGATAGGACATAGAAATCGCCATCGCCAGGGCGGACGGGTCTCCCCAATCGTTACGCACACTCTACGCGCCTTGCCGAGGCCATGCCGCTGTGCTATACTGAACGTGGACCGATGGACCGTGCCATCGACGTGCTCATCTTCGCCGCAGTTATTCCAACGTCTGTTGGTCATGTGGCATCCCCCAATCACGGAGTTAGGAGGCAGACCATGCGCCGCCACACGTTTCTCCTCGCCGTGCTCCTTCTGGTGTTCGCCCTGGCATTGGCCCAATGCGCGCCCGGTGGACAGGGCGGAGGCAAGCAGACGTACAAGGTTGCCGCGATTTTCCCCGGCGTTATCACCGACGCGGATTACAACACGCTAGGGTATCAGGCCCTCACTTCAGTGCAGAAGGACCTGGGCCTGGAGGTCGGCTACTCCGAGAAGGTGAGCGTTCCCGACGCGGAACGCACCATGCGCGAGTACGTGGACCAAGGCTTCAACATCATTTGGACCCACGGAGGCCAATTCTTCAAGGCCACCATTGCCATGTCCAAGGAGTACCCCAAGGCCCACTTCATCGCGGAAACGGACGGGCCGGCCCAGAACCCGCCCGACAACCTGTGGGTTATGGACCGCAACCTCCATCTGCCCTTCTACCCCCTGGGCTACCTGGCCGCCAAGCTCACCCAGACGGGGAAAGTCGGTTACATCGGAGGGCTCACGTTGCCCTTCTCCTACGCGGAGGCCCACGCCATCCAACAGGGCATCCAGGCCAGTGGGCGCAACGTGGAATTCAAGGCCGTCTGGGTGGGGGACTTCAACGACCCGGCCAAGGCCCGAGAGCTCACGGACGCCATGATCGCGGAAGGTGTGGACGTGATCATGGGCTCCCTGAACCTGGGCATGTTGGGCGTGTTCGAGGCAGCGAAGAACGCGCCGCACAAAGTCTGGGTCACGGCCAAGTACACGGACAAGTCCGAATTCGCGCCGGACAACTACGTCACCTCCGCGCTGTACGACTACAGCAAACCCCTCAAGGACATCGTCCAGAACATCCAAGGGGGGAAGGCCGGGGGCTACTACCCCATGGGTTGGAACACGGGCACCACCTTGCAAATGCCCTTGCGCAACGTCCCACCCGAGCTGAACGCGGAAATCGAACAGCTCCTCAAGGACCTGAAGGCGGGGAAGATCGAAGTCATCAAAGACACCTCGCCCATCGAACAATAGGGGCCATCCCTTCCCGACCGGATCCCCATGTCCGGTCGGGAAGATTTCCCTGTTCCGCGTCACCGGCCGGAATGTTGTGTGGACGGGTGGTAGGCTTCGGCCGCCATTCGGCCACGCAAAACCTCTCTCCCGTTGAGAACACGTAACGGTTTCTCAAGAGACAACCTTCGTCAAACAGGTGGGAGCCCATGGGCACACATCTTGTCTCAATGCAAGGCATTCGCAAGACCTTTGGCGACGTGGTCGCCCTGGACAACGTGGATTTTCACCTGGAAAAGGGGGAAATTCACGGCCTGCTCGGTGGAAACGGTGCGGGTAAGACCACGTTGATGAACGTGCTGTACGGGCTGTACCAACCCGACGCGGGAAAAATCTACATTCGCGGTCAGGAAGTGCGCATCCGTTCCCCTCGCGACGCCCTGGCCCACGGCATCGGCATGGTACACCAGCACTTCCTCCAAGTTCCTCCCTTCACCGTCGTGGAAAACATCGTTTTGGGCACATTGCCCAAACTACGCGCCACAACCCACCTGGAGGAGGAGATCGGGAAGATCCGGGCGTTGGCCGAACGCTTCGGGCTGGAGGTGGACCCCCTGGCCCGGGTGGAAGACCTGCCCGTGGGCGTCCGACAACGGGTGGAAATCCTCAAAGTCCTGTACCGCGGGGTGGACATCCTGATCTTGGACGAACCCACCACCAATCTCACCCCTCAGGAGGTGGATGCCCTTTTCCAATCCCTTCGTTTCATGGTGGACCAGGGTCTGAGCGTGGTCTTCATCACCCACAAAATCCGGGAGGTGATGGCCGTCTGCGACCGGGTGACCGTGCTCCGGGACGGGCGCAACGTGTTCACCGTGTCCCTGAAAGAGACGGACGAGGAAACCCTGGTGCGAGGGATGGTAGGGGAACAGTTGGATGTGGCCACGAGCTTTCTCTTCAGTGGACGCCGGGAGGAAGCGCGTCCCCGCAGTTTTGGCCCCCCGCGTGTGGAGGTCGAGGACTTTGCCGTTATGGGAGATGATGGGACGTTGGCCGTGGACGGGTGCACGTTTCACGTCCGGGCCGGCGAAATCTTCGGTCTGGCCGGGGTAGCCGGCAACGGCCAACGGGAGCTGGCCGAGGGGCTGATGGGGCTCCGCGCGGTGGCCCGCGGGCGAGCCCATGTCAACGGCATCCCCGTGCAAGAGGGGGCCACCCGGGAGATCCTGAACAGCGGTGTGGCCTACATCCCGGAAGACCGCCTGGAAGACGGGTTTCTCCCCCGAGCCAGTGTGGCCCACAACCTCATTTTGGGCTACCACACCCGTCCTCCCTACCGAAAGGGCTGGTTCCTGGACTGGCGGCTCGTCTTCCAAACCGCGTGGGACCTGATCCGGGAATACAACATCCGTACCCGAGGTCCTCACGACATCGCGGCCAACCTGTCGGGCGGGAACATCCAGCGGCTGATGTTGGCCCGCGCGTTCGCCCACCCCATGAAAGTCCTCATCGCCCACAACCCCACCCGGGGCTTGGACATCCCTTCCATGGAGTTCGTCTACCGCAAACTCCTGGAACAGCGGGCCCAAGGGGTGGCCATCCTCCTCATCTCCGAGGATTTGGATGAACTGTTGCTCCTGTCCGACCGCTTGGGAGCGATGTACGAAGGACGGATTTTGGGGATCCTGGAACATCCGCCGTTTGACAAGTACGTGATCGGCCGGATGATGGCCGGTATTCCCGCGGAGACCCGATGAAAGGAGGGCCGTGAACGTTGACCACAGGAGTGCTCTCTCCCACAGGGCGGATTCGTTCGTGGACGCGAGCGGTATTCCCGTATGTGCTCGCGATCCTGGTGGCCTTTGCCGTGGCAGGGGCTTTTATCGGCAGTATGGGCTTCAATGTGCTGCGCGCGTATGAGACGATTCTGTTCACGTCCTTCCGCACGCCCTATGGCTTTATCCAAACGCTCACCAAGTTCGTACCCCTCACCCTGCAAGCGTTGGCCTTCACCGTGCCCCTGACCGCGGGGAAGTTCAACATCGGCGGGGAGGGCCAGCTCATCGCGGGGGCTATCGGCGCCTCGGTGGTGGGCATCCTCTTGGCCGGACTGCCGGGTGTTCTCCTCTTGCCTTTGGTCCTGCTGGGGAGCGTCATCGCGGGAGCGCTTTGGGCCGCGATCCCCGGCTGGCTGCTTTACCGGTTCCGCATCAGCGAGGTGCTGACCACCGTGCTGATGAACTTCATCTCCTTCAGCCTCATCAACTACGTGGCCACGGAGATGTGGCCCGACCCGGCCGCGGGCCATCCCACAACCGTCCCCATTGGAAAGGGAGGCATGTTGCCCAACATCATCGCCCGTCCTCCCTTGCACATGGGCTTCCTGCTGACGATCTTGGCCGTGGCCTTTGTGTACATTTACACGACCCGCAGCGTAGGTGGGTATGAGCTGGTCGCGACGGGTGCCAACCCGAGGGCCGCACACGTGTATGGCATTGATGTGCGCAAGCTGTCGGTCCTGGCCCTGGTGCTGGGAGGCGCCCTGGGCGGCCTGTCGGGCGGCATTGAGGTCGCGGGGGTCCACCACCGGTTGATCGAGGGACTGCAATCCAACTACCTGGCCCTGGGCATCCTCACCGGGCTCATCGCCAAGGGCAACAACCTGGCCGTGCCCTTTGTCGCCTTCTTCATCGCCATCCTGGAAGTGGGAGCCAGCGCCCTCCAGCGGACGATGATGATTCCCGGGGAGATGGTGATCATCGTGGAAGCCCTTATCGTCCTCTTCGTCCTCCTCTCCGATGTGGTGAAAGTAGGAGAGGGCGCGTAAAATACCGGACCCATTACGCCACGTCTCATGCACAAGGAGCTCTAGCCATGCACGTAAGTCAACAGATCATCACGCTGGCCCGATTGGTCATTCTCACCCTGGTCCCCTACGTCCTGGCCGCGCAGGGTACCATGTTGGGGGGACGTGCCGGCGTCTTCAGCGTGGCTCAGGAAGGGATCATGTTGGTCAGCGCGGTGGTGGGATTCCTGGGTGCCTATTACACGGGAAGCCTGTTCTACGGGGCCCTGTTGGCCATGTTGGCCGGCGGTCTCGTGGGCCTGGCCTTCGCCTACTTCACCACCACGTTGAAGATGGACCAGTTCGTCATCGGCCTGGCCCTCTTCTTCGCCACCGCGGGACTCTCCACCCTCATCTACAAAATCGCCATTGGCGTCACTCTCAAGCCCCCTCTCATCCCCACCCTCCAGGACATCCCCATCCCCCTCCTGGAGCGCATCCCCTTCCTGGGGGACATCCTGTTTCGGCAAAACGTCTTCGTCTACTTCACAATTTTCCTCTCCGTGGGTTTGTGGTATCTTCTCTACCGGACCGGTTTGGGGCTGGAGATCCGGTCTGTGGGGGAGAACCCCCTGGCCGCGGACAGCCTGGGCGTGAACGTGACCCTGGTCCGCTACGCGACCACCATCGTCGGTGGCATGCTCATGGGGCTGGCCGGAGCTTACCTCCCCATGGCGTACACCGGCACATTTACCGAGGACATCGTCCGTGGGCGGGGATGGCTCTCCATCGCCCTGACGTACTTTGGCGGATGGGCGCCCCACACCATCTTCCTGGCCGCGCTTTTCTTCGCGGGGGTGGAGGTGTTCGCGTTCCGGGCCCAGGTGACGGGAATCGGGATCCCGTATCAGTTCCTGTTGATGCTCCCGTACATCGCGACCATCCTGGTGATGATTCCGGGCTTCCGCTGGGCCCGAGAACCCGCGTTCTTGGGCAAAAACTACGACCGGGAGAAACGGGGCATCAGCTAGCGATTGCTCAATCGTCAATCGTTACTTATTCGACCCTCAGGAGTGACGCATGTCTGTACTACAAGCCTTTGCCCTGGGGCTCCTCCAGGGGCTGACCGAATTCTTGCCCGTGAGCAGTTCGGGCCATCTGGTAATTGTGCCCTGGCTGTTGGGATGGCCCCACGCCAGCTTGACCTTCGACACCCTGGTCCACTGGGGCACCCTGACGGCCGTACTCCTCTACTTCCGATCCGAAGTCGTTTTCTACACGAAGGCCGCGTGGACCAGTCTTCGCCGGCGTTCCTTGGATGTACCGGGCGCCCGGGTCGCGTGGGCCATTGCCCTGGGCACCCTGCCCGGCGCGCTGGCCGGCGTCCTCCTGGAAGACCTCTTCGAGAACCTCTTCCACGCGCCCAAGGCCGCGGCCGCCTTCCTCCTGGTCACCGCGGGGCTCTTGGTGACCAGCGAATGGGTGGGCCAACGGGTGCGCACCCTGGAACACATGCGCCTTGTCGACGGCCTCCTCATCGGCATTGGCCAAGCGTTGGCGATCACCCCCGGCATCTCCCGTTCGGGGGCGACCATGGCCGCGGGGCTGATGCGGGGATACCGGCGGGAGGACGCGGCCCGCTTCTCCTTCCTCTTGGGCATCCCCCTCATCTTCGGCGCAGGCCTCATGCAACTGGTCAAACTCCTCACCGCGACCACCCAAGCCGAGCCCGTTTCCGTCCTCCTGGTGGGATTCCTCACCGCGGCGGTGAGCGGCTTTCTGGCCATCCACTGGTTGCTGGGCTACGTGCGCCGACACAGCCTCTACCTGTTCGCACTCTACTGCCTCCTCCTGGGAGGAGGCGTGCTCCTCTTCGGTTAAAGGCGATGGGACGGCGGGACTTCCTCCTGGGCCTGAGTTTGGTGATGCTCCTCCTGATGACCGCGTGCACGCCGCTCCGGCCCGCGCCCCCCTTACCCCCCACTCCCACCATCTTCCAGGTGACCGGTTCCAGCGACCTGGCCCCTGTGGTGGACGCGGCTCAACGTTGCCTCTCCCGGCAACACCCCTCCTTCCACCTCCTCTACACGCCCACCAACACCACCACCGGCCTACAACTGTTGGACCAAGGGGCCGCGGACATCGCGCTGGCTTCCTGGCTACCCCGGGGAGAAGCCCCGCCCTACCACGTCCAACCCCTGGGCCCGGACGGCGTGGCCCTCATCGCCCACCCGGCCGTGGGAGTAAAGGAACTTGACCTGACCCGCGCGCGGCAGGTGTTCAGCGGCCGTTACCTGCGCTGGTCTGAACTGGGGGGCGCGGATGTGCCCATCCGCCTGGTCAGCCGGGAAGAGGGATCGGGGACCCGGGCCGCGGTGGAGCAGCTGCTCATGGAGGGAGAACCGGTGGCCCTGACCGCGGTGATCATGCCCGGCGCCCGGGATGTGGTGGACTACGTGGCCCGGCACGAGGGCGCGCTGGGCTACGTGAGTGTTCGGGTCGCCGACGCGCGCGTGCGCGTCCTGGCCTTGGACGGCCTGCTCCCCTCTCAGGACGCGGTGGAAAAGGGCATCTACCCCCTCACGCGGGCCACGTACGCGGTCTTCACGGACCGGGGATGGGCATTGCGAGACATCTTCAGCCCCCGGCCGTGTGCGGAGAAACACACGCCCGGCGCGCAGTAAGACGGCCTTACCCTGCACCCAACAGCGCGAGGAGAACCCCTCCCGCCACCACACTCCCGATCTGGCCCGCGGTGTTCGCGCCCATCGCGTGCATGAGGAGGAAATTCTCGAAATCCTCCTCCTGGGCCACCCGCTGGACCACCCGAGCAGCCATGGGGAACGCGCTGATCCCTGCGGCCCCCAGCAAGGGGTTGAACTTCCCACCGCTGAGGAAGTTGATGAACTTGGCGAAGAGCAACCCCGCGGCCGTGTCCAGGGCAAAGGCCAAAATGCCCAACACCAGGATGAAAAGGGTGTCCAACCGCAGGAACTTGTCCGCCTGCATCATGGACCCCACGGCCAGGCCCAAGAAGAGGGTCACAATGTTCGCGATTTCCTCGGTGGACGCCTTGGTCAAGCGCTCCACCACGCCCGATTCCTTCATCAAATTGCCCAGCATGAGCATGCCGATGAGAGGGGTGGCCATGGGCACCAGGATGCCCACCCCGATCATGACGATGAGGGGGAAGAGGATGCGGGTGCGCTTGCTGATGGTACGTTGGGTGTAGGGCATCCGGATGCGGCGCTCCTCCCGGGTGGTGAGGAGCCGCATGATGGGCGGTTGAATGATGGGAATGAGGGACATGTAACTGTACGCGGTGACCGCGATGGGCCCGAGGAGGTGAGGCGCCAGCAAATTGCTCACGTAAATGGACGTGGGACCGTCGATTGCGCCGATAATGCCGATGGAAGCCGCCTCGTTGAGCTTAAAACCCAGCAACAGGGCCAGCAACAGGGTGCCGAAAATGCCGAACTGGCCGGCCGCGCCCAGGAGCACCATACGGGGGTTTTCCAGCAAGGGGCCGAAATCGGTCATCGCGCCGATGCCCACAAAAATGAGCAGGGGGAAGAGCTCGTTGTCCACGCCGGCCTTGTAGAGCACCCGCAGCAGTCCATCCTCCTGGATGAGGGGGGAAAGGGGAAGATTGGCCAAAATCGCGCCCGCACCAATAGGCAACAGCAAGAGGGGCTCATAATCCTTCGCGATGGCTAAATAGATCAACACCCCCCCGACAGCGATCATCACCAACGAACCGGGGGTCACATGGAGAATACCTTGCAATAGCTGGGAAAATGTGATGCCCGTCTCCATCGTAAGATCAGCACCTCCGTGAAGTTTCTTGGAGTTTGGACAAAAGCCGCTGGCCGGCGAACAAGATTTAGCTGCACCTCTTCCCCACTATATCACAAAGCCCGGGGGAGGGATGAAATCCGCGCGGTGAAAAGGCGTAAAGACCGCGCCGGGCCCCGGCACAGAGGTCCTCCTCACAAAAACCGGGGCGTCGTCATCTTATAAGCCCGGTACGCGTCCCCGTACGCCTCCTCCAGCCACAACTCCTCGGCCAGGGGCATGGCCACAAAGGCGAGGATGAGCAACACCAGCCCGGCCGTCGCGTGGAGGGAATTCGCCACCCCTATCAGCCCCAGGCAGAGGAAAATGTCCCCCACGTACTGAGGATTCCGGGTGAACCGGTAGGGCCCTTCGCGCACAAACGTCCCCGCGAGGCCCGATGTCCTGTACACTCCCAGGGTGTACACGCCCCAGGCGAGCAACAGCAATCCCACCACAACCAGGGGAACCCCCGCGTAAAAGCGGACCCCGCCCACATCCAGCCACGTGTTCCAATCCCGGACCATCAACAGAACATCCCCGCCCGCGGCGAGGACGAACACCCCCCAACTGAGCCCGTACTTCCACGAACGGGGCTCCAAAGGGGGCCAAACCCGGCGCTCCGGAAACGCGATGGACCAGAGCACAAGGCCCAGATACACGTAATGGGCAAGCATGACCGGGCCAAAGATACCCTTCACCTCCATTTGACACACCTCCCGGCGGGTTGAGCGTTACAGTTCTCCCTTCCACGTCATACTTGGCGGGTGCCTTCGCCCGCCCACCACCGAAAACTTGGTTCCGGCACCGGGCCGCGCGGACCCATCCGCAGCCGAAGTACTACGGAATTTTGTCCGTCAATCAGCCCCATCCACCAAGGCCTGCAACACCCCATCGTCTTCGATCGCGGCCAGGGTGAGGGTGAGGGCCAACAGGTCGGTTTCGTCCAGGTCCAGGCCCTGGGCGATGGTCTGGGGATCGCGCCGGCCCGCGAGCACCCGTTGCAGGGCCTGAGCCAGCGCGCCCCAGGCCGGATGCTCGGCCAGCTGGGCCAGCGCCTGCGCCAATTCGGATTCCTGTTCGGGCGGCAGTTGCCCCCGCGCGGCCAGGGCCACCCCGGCCATAAGCGCGCGGATGGGCTCGGGCAGGGTCTTCAGCGCCTCCTCCAGGGGGATTGCCCCCATTGTGCCTCCACCGACAATTTGCCCGGCGGCCCGGAGCAACGCCTGATCCGGCTCGCAGCCCGCGGCCTGGCAAGCCATCAAATAAAGTTGCAGCAATGTGCTCAGCAGCCCGCCGAAGGCCTGGGGCAGGGCCTGAGCGAAGGGCAGCAGGGTTTCCAGGCCCTCGCGGAACGCGTCCGCGGCCGCGCGCGGCTGCCCGGCCTGGAGCCGCGCGTACCCGTGCGCGCCCAAGGCGGTTGCCAGGTCGGGGTGGAAGGCCTGGGGATTTTGGGCCGCGAGGTCGCGGTAGAGGTCCACGGCCTCCTGGGTGGCGCCCAGGGCTTCCTCGTGCCGACCCAGGTCGCTTAGGCGGTTGCCCAGGTTGTTGAGGGCGCGGGCCAGGTCGGGGCGGAAAGCAACGGGGTTTTGGGCCGCGAGGCTGCGGTAGAGGTCCACGGCCTCCTGGGTGGCGCCCAGGGCCTCCTCGTGCCGGCCCAGGTCGCTGAGGCGATTGCCCAGGTTGTTGAGGGCCATGGCCAGGTCGGGGCGGAAGGCCTGGGGGTTTTGGGCCGCGAGGCGGCGGTAGAGGTCCACGGCCTCCTGGGCCGCGGCCAGGGCCTCCTGGTGCCGGCCCAGGGCGCTGAGCATGGTGCCCAGGTTGTTGAGGGCCATCGCCAGGTCGGGGCGGAAGGCCTGGGGGTTTTGGGCCGCGAGGTCCCGGTAGAGGTCCACGGCCTCCTGGGCCGCGGCCAGGGCCTCCTCGTGCCGGCCCAGGGCGGCCAGGTCACTGCCCAGGTTGTTGAGGGCCATAGCCAGGTCAAGGAGGAAGGCCTGGGGGTTTTGGGCCGCGAGGTCCCGGTAGAGGTCCACGGCTTCCTTGGCCGCGGCCAGGGCCTCCTCGTGCCGGCCCAGGGCGCTGAGGATATTGCCCAGGTTGTTGAGGCTGCGGGCCAGGTATGGGCGGAAGGCCTGGGGGTTTTGGGCTGCGAGGCGGCGGTAGAGGTCCACGGCCTCCCGGGCCGCGGCCAGGGCCTCCTCGTGCCGGCCCAGGGCGCTGAGCATGGCGCCCAGGTTGTTGAGGGCGGCGGCCAGGTCGGGGCGGAAGGCCTGGGGGTTTTGGGCCGCGAGGTCGCGGTAGAGGTCCACGGCCTCCTGGGCCGCGGCTAGGGCCTCCTCGTGCCGGCCTAGGGCGG
>JAADDB010000081.1 GCA_013154135.1 Chloroflexota bacterium | reverse complement strand
CTTCGCCCGGCCCGCACCCACGCAAAACTCTTTCATAGCACGGGGCGAGGACTCCGGCCCCCGCCGAGGTGCGGACCCGTCCGCGGCCGAGAGTCGGCCGGGTGTTCCTCGGCCAAGCCAATGTTGACGACAACGGAAAATGATCCCACAATGAGGTTGTGGAACTGAAGAAAGCATCAAGGAGGCCACGTGCGCACACTGATTCGGGAAGAACTCCAACATTACTTACGCCTCACACCGCCACTGGTGGAAGGCCTGCTCGACCCGGCCGTGCAGGTGCAACCCCACGGGATTGATCTGACGGTAGACCGGGTGGAGCGGCTAGAGGGTGCAGGACGCGTGGGGTTTGCCTCCGAGGTCACGGTGCGACCACCGGGCAGGGAAGTGCCCTTCAACGTGCCCGACGCCCAAGGGGGCCGACCATGGGTCTCCTTGGAGCCCGGCGCGTACCGCATCCGCCTGGCCGAGCGGGTCCACCTCCCCCGGGACGTGTACGCCATTGCCCGACCGCGCTCCTCCCTCCTACGCATGGGCGTCCACGTGGGCACAGCTCTGTGGGACGCGGGATATTCGGGCCGGGGAGAAGCGCTCCTGGTGGTTCACAACCCCCACGGTCTTCACCTCCAACACCGGGCGCGTGTGCTCCAGTTGGTCTTCTTCCGGCTGGACACGGCACCGCAAGCGGGGTACGCGGGAAGATATCAGGGGGAAGGATGAACAACCTGGAACGACGGTTGCGCAGTTATCGCCTCTCCGGGCTGGTGATCCACCGACGGGATATGGGGGAAGCCGACCGGGTGGTCACGTTGCTCACGCCCCAACGGGGCCGAATCGCGCTCCTGGCAAAGGGCGTGCGCAAGGTCACCAGTCGCAAGGCCGGCCACCTGGAACTCTTCACCCACGTGCGGCTACAGGTGGCCAAAGCCCGCACGTGGGACATCATCACCCAGGCCGACACAATCCGCGCCTTCCCCGGACTGCGCACCAACCTGCGCCGCACCAGCCATGCCTATTACGTGGCGGAGCTCCTCTACTACCTGGCCCCCGAAGGGGAAGGGGACGAAGCCCTCTTCTCCCTGGCGCTGGAGACGTTCGAGCACCTGGAGCGCGCGTTCAACCTCCTCCTGGTCAGCCGCTGGTTCGAAGCCCATCTTCTGCGGATCACGGGTTTCCAACCCCAACTGTACATCTGCCCCGCGTGTGGGGAACCGTTGGATGTGGAGCGGACCAATTACTGGAACCCCGCGGAAGGTGGGGCCCTGTGCCCCCGATGTGGAGCTGCCCGCAAGGGCAGTCGCCCCTTGCCCCCGCGGGTTCTGAAGTTGATGCGGTTCCTCCACACCCACACATTCGACCACGTCCAGAAATTGTCCCTCCGCCCCGATGTACTCCTGGAACTGGAGGAGTTCATGCACATGTACCTGCGCCATGTGCTGGAACGGGACCTGCGTTCCCTCGCGTTCATCCGCCGTCTACGCCAGGAAATGGGAGGAGGGAGTAACGATTGACGATTAATGAGTAACGATTAAGGGGAGTCGGCGGGAGAATGAGGTCGGCTGGGATGGACAAGGATCATAACGAGTAAAAGAGGGCGGGAGCACCCCGCACGGCCCGGCTGTGGCGATGCTCGGCCGGTCATGTGCCCATATAGAGCCCCCGAAGGGGGCTTCCCCCCTTTAGCCCGGGGGTTATGAAATTTGAGAAATTAATCCGGCAACAGTGGCGGAGGGCCTACATGCGACAAGGCAGGCCCATACAGGGCCGAATTGGTGGTGAGTCCCACATACCGCAGCAAATCCGCTGACCCCTCAGCATACTTGTCCAGAAACTCATCCACCCGCTGCCACAACTTGGTCCATTTCTCCGCATAGGCATGGAGATGGAGTACATCCTGCTTCAACCAACGCCACAGTTTTTCAATGGGATTCGCCCACGAAGCATAGGTGGGCAACATCACAAGACGAATGGGCAGGTTCAGATGACGGGCTCGGCTACTCGGCTCCTTAGGCCAATTCCACGGCACCCGCAACGGCCACTCAAACGTCTGAGGCTCCAAAGCCGCCAAGACATCGGCGTGAAAATGTACCGGCCAGTTGTCTTGCACCATGTAAATGGTCCGATCCGGAAAGGCCTCCACCACCTTCTCATAAAATGCCACCAACTCATCCACCCCTATTCGGGACTTTTGCATGTACACTACCTTCCCTGTGAATATCTCCATCGCCGCAGCAATCCGCCTCTGGCTGTTCTTGTGAGGACTGCGTCGAGCCTGGGGCTGCGCTTTCCCCACAGCTTCATAGGCCTTCGCTTCACTCGGCTGGCGATAATAGGTGAGCTCGTCCTGAAATAGCACCACATACTTCTCCGGCTTCGCCTTGGCCAGACGTATGTAGTCCTGTATCCGGGCCAACTTCGCTTCATAATCCGGGTCCGGACTGTGAATATAGCTGCGTGCCTGCTTGTAATGAATCCCCAGTCGCCTCAGGAGACGCCATACCCCGGACACGCTGAGCCCGCTCAACCACTCAACCACCTGCTGCAGCCCCTCAAGACTCCAGCGACTCCGGTCATACCCTAATATTCGAGGCTCTCGTCGCACAATAGTCAGCATGGCCACCTGGGCTTCCTCTTCATTCGAGTGCTGAGGGGGAAAAAGCGGGCTTTCGCCCGCGTCCCGGTCTTATGCGTAACCCCTCTATCCCTTCCGCTTTGTACCGCCTCACCCACCCATACACCGTGTCTGGATGCCGAGGCTTCAGTAGCCCGTTGAGCGCCACGTCCCGCCCGCTGCGCCCTGCCGCTATCTTCAACAAGGCCGCCGCTCGTTCCCGCATATAGGCCTTGGGATGGTGGTCGCGAATCCGGGTCAGTTCCTCCTTCTCTTTCGATGTCAGTTCTAATGTGATAGGTTTTGGCATGATTATCACCTCCCACTTCTATAACACCCCTGCCCCCCTTCGGTTACGGAGGTATTTTCTCAAATTTCATAACCCCCGGGCTAAATGGGGGGAAGCCCCCAGAGGGGGCTCCGGGAGGGCGGCCCAATAAATTGGCCCGCTGAACAGAAAGCGCCCCTGCGGGGCGCGGGGTGGGCTTCCGGCCGACGTGTTCCCGTCCCGAAGAGACGGCTCCCGTTGAGCAGGTGGGCACACGGCCGTGTGCCCCTACCGTTTGTAACCGGCCGGGAATCGCCCCGCACGGCCCAGTGGGGCACTCCCGCCCCTTACTCGTTCTGCCTTCGCAGCCCTAGCCCGTTCGAAACGTTCACCCCCTTCAACCCCTTAATCGTTACTCATTAATCGTTAATCGTCACTCCAATCGTCACTCACCACCCGCCACTCCAACATCCACGGGCAATTTGCTCCCACGCGTGGCTTGTGGTATAGTCGCCGGTTGTGGATAGACAAGAGGATCGAGAAGGGGGCTGTCATGTCTGACCTGTTAATACGAACCGTAGAACAACCCATGCTCCGGGATGACGTGCCGGAGGTGGAGGTGGGAGATATCGTGCGGGTGTACTTCCGCATCGTGGAGGGTAATCGCGAGCGTGTCCAGCCCTTCCAGGGGACGGTTATCCGCATTTCCGGTGGGGGCATCAACAAGATGATGACCGTTCGCCGTATCGCTTCCCACGGCATCGGCGTGGAGAGGACTTTCCCGCTCCACTCCCCGCGGCTGGAGAAGATCGACATTCTCCGCCATTCCAAAGTACGCCGCTCCAAGCTCTACTACCTGCGGGAGCGACGCGGCAAGAAGGCGCGGCTCAAGCAGCGCTACGAGACCAAGAAGGCATCCTAAAGCGGAAGGGCGTGGCCATATCCCTCCACCCTGGGAAATGGACCACGCCATTCTTCCTTTTCAGGAGTTATCGTGAGCGAACGGCCGGATCTCACCGTGGAACGGGAGCTTTGGGCCCAGGGCTTTACCCGCATCGCAGGTGTGGATGAAGCCGGCCGAGGCCCCTGGGCCGGACCGGTGGTGGCCGCAGCCGTTATCTTCTCCCCCCAAACCGACCTCTCCCCCCTTCTCGGACGTGTGGACGATTCCAAGCGCCTTTCCCCACAGCAGCGTGACGCGCTTTACGACCTCATCCTCGACCTCGCGAGCGCGGTGGGCGTGGGTCAAGCCTCGCCCAAGGAGATCGACGCCCTGGGCATCGGACCGGCCACCCAGCTGGCCATGCACCGGGCCCTCGTGGCCCTCCCCTTCCCGCCGGACTACCTCCTCATCGACTACGTCGCCCTACCCGACGTGGACCTCCCCCAACAAGCCCTCGTCAAAGGGGACGCGCGGGTCCTCTCCATTGCCGCAGCTTCCATCATCGCCAAAGTCACGCGGGACCGGTGGATGATGCAGCTGGATGAGCAGTACCCCGGCTACGGGTTTGCCCAACACAAGGGGTACGGCACCCGGGCCCACCGAAACGCACTCCGCCGCCTGGGACCTTCCCCCATCCACCGGCGCACATGGCGCCCTGTTCGGGAATGGGACAACACACCATGAGCACCACGCGTCAGCACCTGGGTCACCTGGGCGAGAACCTGGCCGTGCAAGCCCTGCAAGAACGGGGATACCGGATCCTCGAGCGCAACGTGCGAGTGCCCGGCATAGGGGAAATCGACATCCTGGCGCAGGATGGCGACACCCTCGTCATCGTGGAAGTGCGGACCCGGCGGGGAGCTCCGCCTTTCGCCCCCCACGACTCCGTGGGCCCGCGCAAACAAGCCAAACTGCGCACACTTGCCCAAACCATCGCCTATGCGCGAGAATGGGAAGGACCGGTCCGCGTGGACCTGGTCGCGGTGGAACTCCGGAGGAATGGCACCCTTCGCCGTTTGGAAATCGTCCGAGATATTGTGGAAGGCGCATGACAACCCGGGACAACGCACAAACAGACCAACTCATCCCCCTCATCGTCCTCATTGGCCCCACCGCGGTGGGCAAAACCGACCTCTCCCTCCAACTGGCCCAACGCTTTGACGGCGAAATCGTCTCCGCGGACTCCCGACTCCTCTACCGGGGCATGGACATCGGCACGGCCAAGCCCACCCCAGAGGAACGGGCTCGGGTGCCCCACCACCTCATCGACATCACCACCCCGGACCGTCCCCTCTCCCTCGCGGAATACCTCCAACTCGCACACCAAGCCATCCAGGACATCCACGCGCGGGGCAAACGTCCCTTCCTTGTCGGTGGGACGGGCCAGTACATCTGGGCCCTGCTGGAAGGTTGGCAAACGCCCCATGTGCCGCCGGACCAGGCCTTTCGGGCGCGGCTGGAGGAGGAAGCCCGGGAAAAAGGCGTCCACGTGCTCTACGAACGCCTGCGTCGACTGGACCCGGACGCGGCCCAACGCATGGACCCGAACAACCTGCGGCGCATCATCCGCGCGCTGGAAGTCATCGAACACACGGGAAAACCCTTCAGCCAACAGCAGCGGAAGATCCCCCCACCCTACCGGCCCCTCATCATCGGCCTGACCCGGCCTCGGGATGAACTCTACCGCCGCGTGGACGAACGCATCGAGCGCATGATCCAGGCCGGGCTCGTCGACGAAGTCCGGCGACTCCTGGACGCGGGCTACGATCCCGCGCTCCCCGCGCTCAGCGGCATCGGCTACCGTCAGATCATCGACTACCTGCAAGGTCGCCTGACCCTGGAAGAGGCAAAGCACGCCATGCGCAAGGCCACCCGTCGTTTTGTCCGGCACCAGTACAACTGGTTCCGCCCGGATGACCCCCGCATCCTCTGGGTGGATCTCCACCGGCCGGACGCGGAGGAGCGGGTGGAACAAGCGATCCGCGCGTTCCTCGCGGAGGAGGGATGACATGGGAGAACAAAAGGCGGCCCGCACCTTCCCGTCCACCCTCCTCCTCTACCTGGTCCTCTTCCTCCTCTTCACCGGCGTGTACGGCACCTTCGTCCAGGATGTGGGGCCCAACCAACTCAGCCGCTTGAACCTCACCCTGGCCCTGGCCCACGAAGGGCGTCTGGAGATCGACACGTACACGGCCAACGCGGTGGACCGGGCGTTCTACAACGGACACTACTACTCGGACAAGGCCCCCCTCGTCTCCTTCCTGGCCTATCCCGTGTACCAGGGCCTGCGGCACCTGCAGCACGTGGACCAGTATCCGCTGGACAGTCGTCTCATGCTCACCTACCTGCTCTGGGTGCTGAACACCACCCTCAACGCGCCGCTCACCGCGCTCCTCCTCCTCCTCTTCCTCCATGCGGGGCGCGTGCTTCGCCCCCGGAGCGAGATGCCCTGGATAACCACCTTTGTCCTGGCCTTTGGCACACTCCTCTTCCCCTATGCCACCATGCTCTTCGGCCACAACGTGGCCGCGCTGTTGGGATTCGCACCCTTCTTCATCGCGCTCCTGGTCCGAGAGGGCAAACTCCCCTCGCCGTGGCTCTTCCTCGCGGGCCTGTTGGCCGGGCTGGGCGTGCTGGCCGAATACCCCAACGGCGTCTTCGTCATCGGCCTCCTCTTCTACATCTGGGCCATCCGCGGCTCGGCCCGCGACGTGGGGTGGTACATCCTGGGCGGCATAGGACCGGCCCTGGCCCTGGCCACGTACAACACCCTGGCCTTCGGACACCCCTTGCACTTCTCCTACCTCTACCACGCCGCGCCCTGGGGGGCCGAACACCGCCACGGGCTCCTCGGCGTCCGCTGGCCCCGGCCGGACCACCTGATCCAGATCCTCTTCAGCGCCAAGGGACTGTTCCTCCTCGTGCCGCCGGCCCTTTTAGCGCCGGTGGCCTACCTGTCCCTGTGGCGGTACAGACAACGCCGCGCGGAATTCTGGTTGACCCTTCTCATCCCCCTGACCGTCCTTCTCCTCAACGCGGGGTACTTCTACACCCTGGGGGGATCCTCCCCTGGGCCGCGTTTTCTGGTACCCACATTCCCCTACCTGTTCCTCCCCTACGTGTTCTTGGGGAAGCGATGGCGCTGGCCTTTGGTGATCCTGGGCGTGACCGGCACAGCCATTCAGCTGAGCATCACCGTGGTCAACCCCCTGGTAGGCCGTTACGCCCATCCCCTGCGCGACTACTGGATGCCCCGATTCCTCCGCGGGGAGGTGAAAGCGGGGCTGGTGCTCCGCCAACGACTGGGGATCCCCTACCGGCTGGCCCTCCTACTCCTCCTGTTCCAGATGGCCTTGGGTCCCCTGGTCGTCTGGGGGGTGTATCACCTGCCTGCCAGACTGGCCCGTCTGCTCCTCTGGGGGAGCTTGGTCCTCGCGCTGGGGTTCTACCTGATAGGCGCATTCCCCTTGGACCTGCGCCATCCCACCCAAGTGCCCCACCTCTACACCCGTCCCAGCCCACCGGTTCGGGACAACCCACCCGTCCCCTGGAAGACAACGCCGTAACCGACTCCGGGCCATCACGTATATGAGATTGAAGTGTTGGGCGTCATGATGGAGGAATACCGAGTAACCCGAAGGAAACCGATCCGGAGCACAAAGTACCTATTCCCCTGAGACCCGACAGGCCCAGCCATCATTTGTCGGCCACATTCAGCGCGACGTAGGAGGTCATAAGATGAGCCAAAGAGGTTGGCTTGCCCTGCTTCTCGTCCTTTTCCTTGTGTTGATCCTGGTGTGTTGGGGCCTTTTTCTGGGATCGGCCCTCTTCTTCTCCCTGCTCCCCTTTCAGGCCACGGAAACGCTGGAGCGCAGTATCGAGGCCACTTCGCCCATGACCCTCACCCTCACCAACGACGTGGGCACCATCAACGTCATCGCCACGGACACATCCACCATCCGGGTCAAAGCGACGAAGTACATCCGGGGCCAAAAACGCCTCCTCTCCCGCATCCAAGTCCACGTGGAACCCAAGGGGGACACCTTGGTCCTCAAGGGCGATTTGGGCGACCTCCCACCGGGCCCGCACACCGCGGGCGTCCGCTGGGAGGTCTACATCCCCTGGGAAATGACGGTGCATATCCGCCAGGATACGGGCACGGTAACGGTCACGAAAGGACATCTGCGCCTGGACATTGACCAGGGGACGGGCTCCGTCTATGTGAACGATGTGACCTTACGAGCGCCCAGCAACATCTACGTGGACACGGGGAGCATCAAATTCCGGGGCGAACTCCCCCCCCAGGGCGAGGTGACCATGCAGGTCCAAGTGGGGAGCATCCGCCTGCGCCTTCCCCCCACCCCTCCCTTCCACCTGGAAGCGAAGGTGGGAATAGGGAGCATCCGGGTGAAAGAGGGCACCCAAACCCACACTTCCCAAAGCCATTTGACCCTGGATGTGGGCGCAAATCCCCAAACGACCCTTCGGCTCCAAGTGGACACGGGGAACATCACCATCACCACGGAGGAATGACAGGGGCACCCATGGCGCACTTGATCGACCTCCGACACGTCACCAAGATATACCGCAGTCCGGCCGGGGAGTTCGTGGCCCTCCGGGATGTCACCCTCCAGGTGGAGGAAGGGGAGTTCTTGGCCGTCGTGGGCAAATCGGGAAGCGGCAAGTCCACCCTGGTGAACATGATCACGGGCATCGACCACCCGACCGAGGGAGAGGTGTGGGTCAACGGGCAGGCCATTCACACGATGAAGGAGGGGGAGCTGGCCCGATGGCGGGGAGCCAATGTGGGCATCGTGTTCCAGTTCTTCCAACTCCTACCCACTCTCACCGCGGTGGAAAATGTGATCCTACCCATGGATTTTGTCGGCCGCATCCCCCGGGGAGAACGCCGCGAGCGGGCCATGCATTTGTTGGATTTGGTCGGCCTGACAGAGCACGCGAACAAGCTGCCCGCGGCCCTCTCCGGAGGGCAACAACAGCGGGTGGCCATCGCCCGAGCCCTGGCCAACGACCCACCCCTCCTCATCGCGGATGAACCCACCGGGAACCTGGATTCCAAGACCGCGGATGAGGTCTTCAGCCTCTTCCAGGCCCTGGTGGAGGAGGGGAAAACGGTGCTCATCGTCACCCACGACCAGGACCTCGCCCGCCGAACCCATCGCATTATCACCCTGGTGGATGGAGAAGTGAGGGACGAGGAACGATTAACGAGTAACGATTAACGATTAAGGTAATCCTCGGGCGACGGCCGGGACGGAAAGAACCATTGTCGGTCGTCGGTCGTCGTCCGTCGGTCGTCGTCCGTCCGCGTTTTGCCCATCAGCCAGCCCAATACGTTGCATCCACACGTCAGGAGAAGAGAACACATGCGCTGGAAGAGCTCATCCATCGTCATTCTCCTTCTCACGCTCTTGCTCACCGCAGGGTGTCAGCACACCCGCGAGGAGGGGAAACAGTCCACCCCCACATTGCCCCCGGTGAAGGGCAATCCCCACATCACCGCGGATGGAACACTCCTGCCCGCGACCCGGGCCCAGCTCTCCCTCCCGGTAGGGGGACGAGTGCGCGCGGTTTTTGTCCAGGCTGGAGACGCGGTAAAGGCCGGGGATCTCCTCCTCCAACTGGAGGATGAACAGCAACAGGCCGCGGTGGAGCAAGCCCAAGCCCAGGTCGAGCGCGCCCAAGCGTATCTCCGAAAACTCCAGGCCGGCCCCACCCAAGAGGACCTGGCCATTGCCCAGGCTGCACTGGAGGCGGCCCAGGCCAAACTGCGAAAAGTCCGCAAAGGCGCATCCCAGGCGGACATCGCCGCGGCCCAAGCGGAGTTGGCTCAGGCCCAGGCCTCGCTGCGCCGACTCCTCCGAGGCCCCAGTCCCCACGAATTGGCCGCGGCCGAAGCCGAGTTGGCCAACGCGGAAGCCGCTCTCCGCCAGGCCCAAAGCTTGTACGACCGCATCAAATCCCTGCCCGGTGCCGGGGCCCGGCCCGAAGCTCTCCAACTGGAGCGCGCGACCAACGCGTACAAGGCAGCCAAAGCGCGATTGGAAGCCCTCAAAGAAGGCCCCCTGCCCGAGGAAGTCCAGGCCGCGCGAGCCCGCGTCGCGGCGGCCCAAGCCCGCTTGCAAGCCCTCCAGGACACGCCCTCCGAGGAAGATCTGGCCCTGGCCCAAGCCGACGTCCAGCGGGCCGAGGCCCAACTGGCCCAATTGCAGGCGCAACCCCGGGCCGAGGACGTGACCCTGGCCCAGGCCGATCTCAAAGCCGCCCAAGCAGCCCTCCGCCAGGCCCAGATCGCGCTGGAACACACCCGGCTCTCCGCTCCCTTCGCGGGCATCGTGGGGAACATCCGGGCCCGCGCCGGGGAATACGTGCCCCCGGGCACACCCCTCCTCCAGCTCGGCGACACCTCCTCCTGGGTCATCCAGACCACCAACCTCTCGGAACTGGATGTCGTCCACATCCAGCCTAACATGAACGTCACCGTCGCCTTCGACGCGCTGCCGGATGTGCACCTCGCGGGTCACGTGGAACGCATTGACCCGGTAGGCGAGCAGGTGCGAGGGGATGTCCTCTACACGGTGCTCATCCGCCTGGAGGAGACGGTCCCCCACTTGTATTGGGGGATGACCGCGAATGTGACTTTTGAGGCGAGCGCACCATGAGTGTTATCTGGCGGAAACTCCTGCGGGACTTGTGGAACGCGAAGACACGCACGATTCTGGTGGTGCTGTCCACCGCGGTGGGCTTGGTGGGGGTGGGACTGGTCCTGGCCCTCTCCCAGGTCACCCAGGCCCGCATGACCGCCAGCCATCGGGCCGCACACCCGGCCCATCTCATGTTCTGGAACTTGGGCCCTCCCTTTGACGAGAACATCTGCCAACCCCTCCTACGCGTGAGGAATGTGGCCCGCTGCGAGACGGCCGTGGAGTTCACTTTCCGCTGGCGACGCCCGGGGGAATCCCGCTGGCGCACGGGAACGCTGGACGCGAAACACGGGTATTCCCACCAGGATATCAACGTCATCGACCTCCTCCAGGGCCAATGGCCCACGTCCCATACCCTGGTGGTGGAACGCCAAACCGCCCGACACGAGGGCCTACACGTGGGGGAGACGGTGGAGGTGGAGGTCCACAACCGAAGTCGCCCCCTCACCATCGTCGGCATGGTCCGCGACCCCCTCACTTTCCCACCCCAGTTCGGGGGCGACCCTTCCTTCTACGCGGACAGGGACACGGCCGCGTGGATAAAGGGGGAGGATGGGGATAACATGCTCTACATCCAGTTGGAGCACTTCTCCCAGGAGGAGGCGAAGAGGGTGGCCGATGAGATCAAGGCCCGGCTCCAACGGGATGGCATCCGCCTGGGCGGGCCCTGGATCATGGACCCGAACCGTCACTTTGTCCAGGATCAGGTGGACGCGCTGGTGAAGATCCTCCTGGCCTTGAGTGTGTTGGCCCTGGGGTTGAGCGTCTTCCTCATCATCAACACGATGAACGCGATTGTTGTCCAGCAGATTTGGCAGATCGGGGTGATGAAGGTTTTGGGCGCGCGAACCCGCCATATTCTCCTCCACTACGGCGGGATGGTGCTGGTCTACAGCCTGGTTTCCGTCTTGTTGGCCATTCCCCTGGCCACCATCGGAGCCCATGTGCTGGCCGCGTATTTGTTGGATTTCCTCAACATCTCTGTGGGACCTCTGCGCCCTGTTCCCCGAGCTGTGCTGGCCCAGCTCCTGACCGGGTTGACGGTTCCTCTGCTCGCTGCGCTCTTTCCCATCATCGGCGGGTTACGTGTACGGGTGCAGGAGGCTATCCGCACACGCGGGCTGGGAGGTTATTTCGGCACCAGTCGTCTGGACCGCTGGCTCGCCCGGATTCAACGACTTCCCCGGCCTGTCGCGCTCAGCCTGCGCAACACGTTTCGCAAGAAGCTCCGGATTTCCCTGACTCTCCTGGCGTTGGTCATGGGCGGTGTCATGTTCATGATGATCATGACCGTGGGCACGTCCCTCAACAAGATGCTGGACGATGTGCTCCAGGAGGTCGGTGGGGATGTCTGGATCGTGGTGGAGAGGCCTTACCGCGTCTCCCGCCTGTTGGATATCGCTTATGCGGACCCAAGGGTGGAATACGCGGAAGTGTGGCAGTTGGTCGGAGCTTCTCTCCACCTGCCCGGCGGAGGAAAACGGAGTATCCGACTCCGCGGGATTCCTCCCGATTCCCGGCTCTTCCATGTCAAACTGGCGGAAGGGCGCTATTTCCTCCCGGGGGACCGGTGGGCGATTCTCATGAATCAGAAGGTCGCGCGGGAGGAGGGTATTCAGGTGGGGGATGTGATCACCACGACGGTCGATGGGCGAGAGGTCACGTGGACGGTGGTGGGGCTGGTCTACAGCATTATGGACAACTCGCGAGGGTGTTTTGTGCCCATGTCCACGCTGAACCGCGCGCTCGGAACGCCGGGACGGGGCAATCGGGTTTCCCTGGTGGTGCGGGATAAGAGGACGCAAGAGGCGGTGTCGCAGGATGTGCGACGCGCGTATGAGAGACGAGGAATTAAGATCCAGTTTACCATCACGACGCACAAACTCCAGGAGATGGGCCGGAATCAATTCAATGTGTTCATCTACACGTTGCTGAGCATGTCCATTTTGGCCGCGCTGGTGGGTGGGCTGGGGCTTATGGGGACGCTCTCCATCAATGTGGTGGAACGCCAGCGGGAGATCGGTGTGCTACGCGCGATCGGAGCCCATAACCGCGCGTTGCTCTCTATTTTTGTCATCGAAGGCCTGGTCATCGGGATGCTCTCCTGGCTCATCGCGGTGCCCCTGACAATTCCCTTGAGTTGGGGGTTCACTCAGTTTGTGGCGAACATCATGTCCCTGCCCATTGTGTTTCTCTTTTCCTGGAAAGCCGTGGGAGAGTGGGCTGGGCTGGTGTTTGTGCTCTCCGCGCTGGCCAGCTTGGGCCCCGCGTGGCAGGCTCTCCGCCTCAGCGTGCGCGAGGTGCTGGCGTACGAGTGAGCGCGCTTCTGGTTTTTCATCCGTCAGCCGGTCTGTCAGTTTGGCCGAGGCGTATGCAAGACAGTTGCAAGATTCATCCCCGCTGAAGAGAGACACTTACATCATTTCCTACAGATTCCCCTATTGCCCATGTCATATTGGACTGTTACAGTAGAGATGTCAGCAGAGACGGAACCAAAAGCACTGTATCAGTCCAAAGGAGGCGCACCATGATTTCCTACACGAACCCATTCCTGCACAAGATGAAAGTACAGCCGTTTCAGACCATGTTCGAAAATTCCCCCGTTAGAACGACCAAGGCCTATGCAACGCTCCATTGGCCACAACATTCCGGAGGACTGGCATCTCTTGCAGGCCGACGGCTCCGCTTCCGGGCGGTTTTTTGGGGGGCCTCCTCGTGCCGGGAAAAGGCGTACATGCATCCCCTTGCATCCGGCCGAAGTACACCCCATATCTACCTACCTGCAAACTACGGCCGTCTTGCGAGGTCCTACACACACTTGCATCCGTTATCGAACAAGCATTGTCCAACGCACTCTCAACAGAGGCGGCTCGTCTCCACCTCTGAGGCGCTAAAAGAAAGAAGTCCGCCGATTTCCTGAGATCATTCCAAAATCAGAAAATTGCAGCCGAACGGACGAGATTGTTAGGATCTCGTCCGTTCGGCTTGATTGAGGGACACATCAAGGTTCTTGTACTTTGACATGGACGAGAGGAGCTGGTTTGTGTGGTTGGCAGGCGGGCTCCGTCCGCGGCCGAGGTACTACTAGCCATCCTTGTTTGACGCGAACCGTGAAATGTACGTATAATAGAGAAGCTCCTGAGAGG
>JAADDB010000089.1 GCA_013154135.1 Chloroflexota bacterium | reverse complement strand
ACGAAAGATGATTTGCCGTTGGTATCGGCGCAAATCCGGTGTTGTCATGAGCCCTCCTGTAAGCATGGACAATGGAGTTTGGCCAACCGCCATGCTTGAGTGACGACATTTGGTAGTTGGCGGCGGACGGGTCCAGCTAACAAGTAATGAGTAACGATTGACGATTAAGGTGGGCGCTGGCCGGGCTTCGCCCGCCGGCCACCCACCAAAAACAGTTCGCCAGGGGGAAAGCTCAACAGGGCGCACGGCCGTGCGGCCCTACCGTTCGTGAACGGGGATGGGTAATCGTGCCCCATCGCCCGGGGCTGAACCCCCGGGCTCAATTTAGGTAAGCCCCCTGCGGGGGCTCTATATGGGCACATGACCGGCCGAGCATCGCCCCAGACGAGCCGAGATGGGCGCTCCCGCCCCTCTCTTACTCGTCACTCGTTATGCGTTAGGCTCTTCGCCCATCCCGGCCGACCTCGCCCCTCAGCTCCCCCCCTTAATCGTTACTCATTAATCGTCAATCGTTACTTTCTCCCTGCCACCACCATCGCCCAAATTTCCCGCCAGAACACGGCCACGTATATCCCCACATATAATACACTACCCCACAGCAACCGGACCAGTCCCGGTTCCCCTCCCCACTGGGAGAGGAGGAAACCCATCCCCACAGTGAGAATGCTCCCCACGCCCACGGGTTTTCCCAACACCCGTCCGTATTCCCCCCATGTGGAACGGAGAATGCGATGGGCGAGCTCCACGGAGATGACGAAGTCCACCAGGGCAACGCCCGCGGAGAGGAGGCTTACCCCTACGATGCCCGCCCACTGGATGGCCGGGTAGAGGAGGAGGAGCATGGTCGTCAGTCGCCAGATCGCGATGTATGTGAGGTATTGCGGGCGTCCTCCCCCCCGGAACACGTTGCCCAAGTTCGCGGCCAATGCCCGCATCAGGCCGTAGATGGCCAATAACTGCATGGGCCTCACCATGTCGTGCCACTTCTCCCAGCCGATGAGAGTCACCAAATCCGGGGCAAAGAGGATGGTGCCCCCGGCTAAGGGCACAGCAATAAGGGCCACCGCGCGCAAGGCCCGGAAGTACACATGGCGAAACACCCCCATGTCCTCCCGCACTTTGGCCAACGCGGGGAACATAACTTGATTCACCACCGATGTCACCTGAGTGGCCGGCAGGTTGGAGAGGCGATACGCGTTGTCGTATACCCCTTCGGGGGCCCATCCCAACAGGCGGATGACAAAGAGATCGTCCACGTTGGTGATGCCCAGGATGAGGAGCTGAGAGCCAACAATGTGCTTGCCGTACGCGAACAACTCCCGCGCCAGCCGGGGCACAAACACCCGACGAGGTCTCCACCCGGTGATCCACCAGGCCAACACGACCCGGGTCGCGGTCGCGGCCAACCGGCCGAAGACCAAACTCCACACGCCCAGCCCGAACAAGGCCAGGGGCAGAGAAACGGTCACGTTGACCACGTTGGGCACGACATCGGGTACCGCGCGGCGTTTGAAATCCAACTCCTTGGCCAAGCGGATCATGGGGATCCGCGCGAAGGCGCCCAAGATCAGGTTCAACCCCAACACCCGCAACACCGGCACAATCAGGGGATTGGGCTCCCGGGCAAAGGGGACCAGGAAGGGCGCGGCCCACCAGGTGAGAAGGTAGAGGAGGAAGGCCATCCCCAAGACGAACCAAAACGCGGTGTACTCGGCCTGGGATTCCTCCTCCGGATCTTTGCCCCGGAAGTAGATGAGGGCCGAACCAAACCCGGCCTCCCGGATGAGCTGAAGCGCGTCCACGTAGAGATTCGCGCCGGCTACAATGCCAAACGCCTCCCGGGTGAGGAGGACCGCAAGGACGAGCCGAGTCAGGATGCCCAGGACCCGGGTGGCCACGCTGGCCAACGCGACCCAAAACAACCCCGAACGGATGCGTTTCCCAATGCTCATGGGGATTTCCTGGCATCGATGATGAAATCTCGGGCGAAGAGGGAAGGCCAACCGCGCGCCAGGCGGGTGTACACATCACGGATGACCGGCCATCGGAAGTACACGGGATACATCTGCCACACCCACAGGGACGCACTTCCATCCGTGGCTACAACGCGGAGCCCCCGCTCTTCCAACATGCGCCGGGTGTCGGCCAGGGTGAAATGGCGCAAGTGGGTGAAATCCGTCGGCGTGTTGCGGCGCACGGGGAAGTGTCCCCGGAGCAGCTGCCACCGCACCCACCAGTGGGCGATGTTGGGCAAGAGGAGGAGGAACTGACCGCGAGGGCGCAACACACGAACGACCTCATCCAACACCGGTTCGACGAAGAAGCGGTGTTCCAATCCGCTGTCGCTGACGACAATATCGAAGCTCTCGTCGGCAAACGGGAGCCCGCCCGCGTCCAAATCCACCTGAACGGCCAAAAGGCCCTTATCCCGGGACATCCGGCAGGCAACGCCGCTCAGATCCGTGGCGAACACCCGATACCCCCGTTCCAGGAGCATATGGCCCAACACCCCGTTTCCGCTGTCCAGGACCAGGACCTGTTCACCGTCGGCTATGTGCTCCAAAAACTGCCGGAGCCGATGACGGTCTACCAGATCCCCTTTCTCGCTCCAATAGGCATCATACCACGTGCGCAAATTCATCCGGCGGTACCCCTTTCAAGGACCTAACGCTGACACCCGGTAAGAACCCCTCCGCGGATAGGTCCGAAATCATAACGAGTAAGAGGTCAACCCTTACTCGTTCCTCGTTAATCGTTACTTATCTTCTCCCCATCCCTAATGGCTCAGCAGCACCGGCAGGAGGAAACGCCAAGGTTTCCGATCGCCGAAAACCACCCACACCTCGTCCCCCGCTCGGAGGGTGATGAACTGCTGATTCACTGTTGTGTCCAAGGGCCAGGCCGGTGGGTTATGCTCCTGCACCAGGTACTCCCCCGGAGTCACCTGGGAAAAGCGAAAACGACCGTCCGCTCCCGTCACCTGCGATTCCACCAGCCGAGTGCCGTTGGCCCACAGCTCCACCCGCGCGCCCGGTATCCCCGGCTCCCCCTCCTCCCACAGGCCATCCCCATCCCGGTCATCGAAGACCAACCCGGCCACCGTTCCCACGACCGGGGTCGGCGTGGGCGTGGGCGTGGGAACAGGGGTGGGAGCGGTAACGTGCACGTGCACACGCCCACCCGGGAGGGGCAAAGTCACAAGGTGCTGTGTGGGCGTGAGCGTACGGGTGAACGTGGGAACCCCCGTGCCCCGAAGGGTGACGGTCACCGGCCGATCCTCCCAGCCCAAGTCGTGGGTGTTCAGCGTCAGGGTGAGGCCCACGGTGTCACTGATGATCCCTGCGACTTGGTATGACTGGACCGTCCGGGTGAGGGCCACATGCGTCCAGCGGGCAGGCCCCGGACGGGGAATCCAACCGGCCCACCAAAACCGATAGGGCCCCAGCTCCGGCTCCCCCGGTTCCCCCTGTCGCCCCCCCGCATCCGTGAGAAGAGTCAAACGCTCGGGCGATGAAGGACGTCGGTGTTCGCCCAACCAGGTGAGGGCTTGAGCCGGGGAGAAGAAATCTGGGTCATTGGGGTCAAAGGGACCACCGTGATCCCCTTCGTACTCGTACAAGTAAACGTGGGCTTGGGGATCGGCCGCGAGGATGGCCGCGTACAAATCCCGGCTGTGATGCACAGGCACCCGATCGTCCTCCCGCCCGTGAACCAGGGTCAACGGAATCAGAGTGAGATTGCTCGCGAACCGGAGGGGAGACCGTCGGGCATAGTCAAAAGGCCGCTCCTCGGGCAGACCGCCCACTTCACGCCAGATGTTCGGATAGGCTCGGCTGTCCTCGCGCAGCCAGCGGGCCAGGTCCGAGGGGGAAGAATAGACAACGGCCGCGGCAAACCGGTCTGCAAACTTGCCCAACGCGGTCAGTAACGTCAGACCGCCGGCCGACTCGCTCAGCAGATACACGCGCTGAGAGTCCACAGGATAGTGTTCTTGGAGATAAGCCAAGGTGTCCAACACATCCCGTTGGGCGGGCCGCGCGCCCATGGGACGATATCCCACGCTCACCGGTTGGGGACAGGAAGCCGTCGGATCCCACGGGTCGCCGGGTAAGGGCACAGGACGCTCGCCGTGCAACTCGGGCGCCGCGAGGATCCAGCCCCGCCGGGCCACCGCGTACCCGAACGGACTTTCCACCACCGTCTGGAAGGGCGGGGCAGCGCGACAGGAGAACATGCCATGCAGGTAAATGAGCACGGGCACCTCCTCCGTGGGAAGGGGATCCGGCACGTTGAGGTACGCGCGTTGCACACTCCCATCCCAGGAACTGGTAAAGGTAATACTCCTCACCCGGCCCGTTATCACGTCGGATGTGGGGAGGGTGGATGGGCTGTACTTCACCACCAAAGGGGGTGAGGGTTGGGATACGCGGGGTTGGGCGACTACGCCATGCCATAGGACGACGAGAAGGCCCACTGCGAGGGCCAACGCGCTTCCCACGCGCGGCCACGTTGTTCGGGAAAATACGTGCACGTCTGAAGCCTCCGATGGACGGGTTGCATGGCCTGTGGTGGGGTATTATAGCACGGGAGTGGGAAAAGAGGTATTGGATATCCGGTTTTGGGTGATGAAAGGGACTGGGATGAGGGGCCCAATGGGACACGGATGCCACCCGCTAGGGACGGGCCTGAGACCTGCCCCGGCGTTCGTGAACAGGGAGATGTGGTCATGCATGGACAACTCCCGCACAGAAAACACGAAGCCCCTCTGCGCCGGGATCTCGCAGAGGGGCTATAACCGGCGAGTAAACAAGGTTCAGCTACGCCTTGGCGGCGGACGGGTCCGCACCTCGGCGGGGTGCCGGCGTTCTCGCCCCGTGTATGGAAAGAGTTTTCGGTGGGTGCTGGCCGGGCTTCGCCCGGCCAGCACCCACCGAAAACAGTTCGCCAGAACAAAGAACGCCCGGGGCTGAACCGGGCTAAAAATGCAAAGCCCCCTGGGGCCCTCACTCCACCCCTCGTGGGTCGGTGGGAGAAAGCTCGCAGGCATTTCGCCCCTCCTCTCTCCCAAGGCTGGGAGAGAGGAGGGGGACGAGGGCGTTGTGTAGGATACAGGCAAAGGTCCATGACCGGCCGAGAATCGCCCTACCCGGCCGACTTCGTCCTTCAGCCCCCCCTTACTCATTAATCGTTAATCGTCAATCGTTACGCACTTACCTCACACCTCGTACACACCCTCCACATCCAGCACCACGCACGCGGCATCTGTTTCCTCTTCCACGCGCGCTTTGAACGCGTAGGGGTCCTGGGCGATGAGGTCCCATGTGTTGTAATGGGCCGGGATGACGACTTTGGGTTGGATGAACTTGACGGCTTTCAAGGCATCCTCCGGGCCCATGGTGAAATTGTCCCCAATGGGCAGAATGGCCACGTCCACATGCTCGTCGGCCAGGAGGGTCATGTCATACGTCAAGGCCGTATCCCCCGCGTCGTAGATCTTCACATCCCCCAGGGTGAGCAACAGGCCGGCCGGGTTCCCGCCGTAGCTCCCATCGGGCAGGATGGACCCGTGGTGCGCGATGGTCAACTTGACCCGACCAAAGGGGAACTGGTGACTTCCTCCAATGTGCATGGGATGGACCTTCTCCACCCCTTGATTTTGGAGCCACGTCGCGATCTCGAAGTTGGAGATGACCGTGGCGCCCGTCTTCTTGGCGATGTAGACTGTATCCCCCACGTGATCGCCGTGGCCGTGGGTTACCAGAATGTAGTCGGGGTTCACGTCATCCTTCGTGATCTTCGCGGCCGGATTGCCGTCGAAGAAGGGGTCGATGAGCAAGGTCACGCCGTTGTGTACCACGGAGAACGTCAAATGTCCGTGCCAGATGATCTTCGTAGCCATAGGTCACCTCCTATCCTGGTCCCCAACGTTGGCTCGACTGAAAAACCCGGTAAGAGGGCAGCGGGACTTCCCCGCTCCCGCGCCGAGTTAAAAGTGTGTGACGTCTAGGCCTTTTTCTCCTCATCCTTTCCGTCGGCCTTCTCCTCGCCCGCTTTCTTGGCCTCCTCGGCCTTTTTTGCGGCCGCCTTCTTCTTGGCCGCGGCCGCGCGCTTCGCGGCGAGGGCCTTCTCCCGGGCCTCCTTGCGCTTGCGCTCCTCTTCTCGAGCGCGCTCCTCGGCCTCCCAGGCTTCGGGATACAGCTGGGCATAATACGTCGTCGGCACCACCAAGTCGTCCTTGGTCAAGATCAGATCGGGGAACCGATGGTAGACCGCTATCTCATAATCGTGGTTCATCTTGATGGAATCGAAGGGGCAGAACTCCGCGCAAAAGCCGCATCCCATACAGATGGAGATGTCGATGTAGAACTCCTGAGAGCGGGGCAAAGGCTTCCCCGTCTTGTCCTCCTCCCGCACGATCCAAATACACTGGGTCGGACAGACTTTCGCGCAGATCCCGCACGCGGTGCACCGGTCCTCCCCCGTGTCCGCGTCGTAGATGAGCATGGGCACGTAGCGAAAACGCTCGGGGAGGACCCGGCGTTCCTCCGGGTATTGGATGGTGAAGATACCCCTCTCATCCAAGGGCTGCTTGATGAAATGCCGGTCATACGCGTACCGACTGGGAATGCCCTTCACATCGTCGATGTATGTTTCCAACAGGTGACGAGCCGTTGTGGCCAGACCCCGTAGAATGCCTTTGCCAACCATCATTTTCCTCCTATCGGTCCACCTCACCGAGGACGATGTCAATACTGCCCAGGATACCGACGGAATCCGCGACTTTGTGGCCCACACACATGAGTCCCAAAGCGGTCAGGTTGATGAAGGATGGCGAGCGCACGTGGTAACGATAGGGATTTGCCGTGCCGTCGCTCACCAGATAGAAGCCCAACTCCCCTTTGGGCGCTTCAATGCGCTGGTACGCCTCTCCCGGCGGAATGCGGAAGGTGTACTTCTTCTTGCCGATGACCGGACCGCCGGGGAGGTCACGCAACGCTTGGCGCAGGATCTTCAAACTCTCCCGGGCCTCGCGGATGCGGACCATGTACCGGGCGTACACGTCGCCGCCCTCCTCGGTGACGATGTCGAAATCAAAGCGGTCGTAAATGCAGTAGGGTTCTGCCTTCCGGATGTCGTACGCGACCCCGGAGCCCCGCAACACCGGACCAGAGGTGCTGTAGGCGACCGCATCCTGGGGTGAGAGATACCCCACCCCCTTGGTGCGGGCCAGGAGGATCTCGTTCTCCGTCAGGTAATTGTCCAACTCATCAATGGCCCGGGGCAACCGGTCGAAGACCAGCTTCCGAGCCTGTTCCACCCAATCGTCGGACACATCATAGGCCACCCCTCCCGGCCGCATGTAATTGCACATCATGCGGGAACCGGAGGCCGCCTCGAAGAGGTCCAGGATGAGTTCACGCTCCTCCAAAGCGTACAAGGCCGGAGTGAAGAAAGCTCCCAGGTCGTTGAGGAGGAAGCCGATCGCGAACATGTGGTTGAGCACACGGGTGAGCTCGGCCATGATGATGCGGAGGTACTTAGCCCGCTCCGGCACCTCCACCTTGGACATGAGTTTTTCCACGGCCAACACGTACCCCAGATTATTGCTCATGGAATTGATATAATCCAGCCGGTCCGTGTAAGGGATGTTCATCAGGTACGTGTTACGCTCCCCGATCTTCTCGTGATTCCGGTGGAGATACCCCATTTCCGGCTCCAGCCCCACAATCGTCTCCCCTTCCAGGGCCACCACCATGCGGAACACCCCGTGGGTGGAGGGGTGTTGGGGGCCGATGTTCACCACGATCCGGTCCGTCTTCAGCTTCTCCAACTCCCGGTACAGATCCTGGCCCAGGCGGTATTCCACCTCCGGTGCCTGCCACTGGTCCGGGTCAAACCCTTTGGGGAAGACCAGGTTGTCCTTGTAGACAGCCCGCTCCTCCTGCCAGGGGTACTTGTACTCGTCCAGGGGATAATGGCCGTACGGCCAACGGGAGGAGTAGGGCTTGTGTTCCTCCTCGTAATAGGCCTCCTTCCAATCCTTGCGCATGGGATGACCGTTAAAGCCCTCCCAGAGGAGGATACGGCGCAAGTTGGGATGCCCCGGGAACCGGATGCCGTACAAGTCCCAAATCTCCCGTTCCTGGAAATCCGCGCCGGGCCAGATGGACACCACCGAGGGGATCTCCGGGTCCTCCTCCGGGGCCCGGACTTTGAGGACCAGGGGGCCTCCCCCGCGCTGGGTGGAGTAGAGGTGGTAGACCACCTCAAACCGCTCCACTCCCTGGCGTTTGGGATGGGTGAGGTTGTCCACCCCTGTCACACTGGAGAGATAATCATATCCCTCCACATCCCGGAGGTGGAGGGCCAGCTCCGGGAGCTTTTCCCGGTTGACGACCAGGGCCTCACCGTCACGGTCGATGACCGCGCCGGGAACAACGTCGTTATAGGGCAAAGCTTCTGTCACCACGGCTTGTTCTTGTACCATAACTCGCACCCTTTTGGTTGTGAGAGATGTCATCCCGAGACGGGGAGATTATGACGCGCGCTGCTTTTCGGCCAAACGGTCCAAGTATTTTTCCGAATCCGCGATCTGAGCGCTGATGGCCTTGATCTCATCCTTCCGCCGGAGGTCCAACACATCCGGCCCCAACACGGGCACCGGGATGTCATCCCGCCCTTTCTGATACCAGGGCACCGTCTTGATGGACTGACGCTTGATCTTCTCCTGCAAACGCATCATGCCGTACAGCAAGGCCTCGGGCGTGGGAGGGCACCCGGGGATATAGACATCCACGGGGATGAACTTGTCCACACCGGAGACCACGTTATACCCCTCTTTGAAGGGCCCGCCCCCTGTGGCGCAGGCGCCCATGGCAACCACGTACCGGGGCTGAGGCATCTGGTTGTACAGGCGCACGATCTGGGGGACCATCTTCTTGGTCACGGTGCCGGAGACGATCATCACATCGGCCTGGCGGGGGGACGGACGCATGACTTCCATGCCGAACCGGGCCAGGTCGTAGCGTGCCGCGGCCACCGCGATCATCTCGATGGCGCAACAGGCCAAACCGAACATCATCGGCCACAGGGAGGAGCGGCGTGACCAGTTATACACCGCGTCCAGAGTGGTGAGAAAGACATTGCGACTGAGCTCGGGCGGCACTTCCAAATATTCATCGGCCATAGGATGAGTTCCTCCTCATTCAGCGTGATCCGTGAAATGAACACACCGATAACGTGTGCTGGTGTCCAGGGTGCTCCAAAGGACGGAAAAGTCCAAGGGGAAATAGGGGACGCCAAGGAACAGGGGGAATCAAGGGCCCGTAACACACACGCGTCCAATCTTGGGGAAGATTCAGTTGGGCTCGGTAGGACGCCATCGTCATTCTTTCCCCCAGCAGAACCCGAACATCGGGTCATTTCCGGATTTTACGACTCTGTGTTGACGCCGCGCTACAGGGTGAATCCCTGCAAACCCGTCCTCCCCTCACGCCGGCGCTACAACGCGCCGCAGCCATAGGGGCAAACGACTTTGCAGGCCTTCCTCCCGGGAAGGGAACAGGCGAGGAGGAATCTCTCCCCACCCGCTTTAGGCCAGACCGCTACACTCTCTCCACAAGGAGAGATCCCTGTTGTTCTCCCCTCCATATGCAGGTCTGACCGTATAGCCATTGTACCGAAAAAGGGGAATTTATAGCAAACCTACTCCCCTTTGTTGCGAGCGGACACGTGCTCCCGCAAGGTGGAAAGCACGTCCTCCACATGGCCCTTGACCCGCACGTTGGGCCACACGCGAACAATCCGGCCTTCCGGGTCGATGAGGAACGTGCTGCGGATGACGCCGTAGTACTCGCGGCCGTACCGCTTCTTCAACCCCCACGCGCCATACGCCTCCAACACCCGGTGTTCCGGATCGCTGAGCAGGGTAACCCGGAGGTTGTGCTTCTCCCGAAATCGCCGGTGACTTCGCACGGAATCCGGGCTCACGCCCAGGATGACGGCTCCCAGCTTGTCGAATTCCTCCAGCGCCTGGGAGAAATCCACCGCCTCGCGGGTGCACCCGCTCGTGTTGTCCTTGGGGTAGAAGTAGAGGACGACCCACTTCCCCCGCAGGTCGTGCAAGCAGACTTCGCGGTCCTCGTCCGAAGGCAGACAGAAATCCGGGGCCATTTCCCCGGGTTGCGGTATACGCCGTTCGCTCATGGGCTCCCTACCTTTGCTTTTCCTGCTGCTCCTGGAGTTCGGATTTCGGGCGGATGGTGACCTTGCGTCGGGGCTCTTTGCCCACGCTGACTGTGTACACATCCGGATGATCGCGCAACGCGATGTGGATGATGCGCCGATCCCGCGCGGGCATGGCTTCCAGCACCACAGGACGCCCTGTGCGGGCCACTTGTTCGGCCATGCGCTGCGCCAAACGCTCCAGGTTCTTCTTGCGGCGCTTGCGGTAGTGCTCCACATCCACCACGATGTTCATCCAACGGTGCGTGTACTGGTTCACAATGGCCCGCATCAGATACTGCAACGCGGAAAGGGTCTCCGCCCGGTGGCCGATGAGAAGGCCCAGATCTCGGCCTTCGATGTTCAGCACCAACGGCCGCTTTTCGCCCGGCTCCGCGGTTCCCCAGTACGCGTGGACCTGAGCGTCAAACCCCATGCGTTGGAGGATGCCTTCCAACATGCGCGCGGCATACTGCTCCAGGTCCGTATCCTCCTCCTGCTCCGGGGCTTCCGGTGCGGACTCTTCGGTCACTTCCGCTTCCTTGGGGATGAGCAAAACCCGGGCGGGTGTGGCACCGATACCCAAAAAACCGCGACTGCCTTTCTGGAGGATTTCCACCTCCACGTCATCGCGGTTTACTCCCAATGCCTGGAGG
This sequence comes from Chloroflexota bacterium, assembly GCA_013154135.1. Taxonomy (GTDB): domain Bacteria; phylum Chloroflexota; class Anaerolineae; order JAADDB01; family JAADDB01; genus JAADDB01. The sequence goes on along the minus strand of JAADDB010000089.1, from coordinate 2,814 downwards.
CCTCGCTCAATGGCCTCTTCCACGGTTTTACCTTCGAATATTCGGTCGACCTGTTCTTCCGTCATGATACACCCTCGTTATGTTCCAGGTTAGGACTGTATGTCCGGGCTTGGACCGGGTTCAACGTCGTTTTTTGCGCTTGCGTCTTTTAGCCGGTCGTTGTTCTGGGGATGACGTTTTTTCCTCGCCGGATTGGACATCGGATTGAGATTCCAACGCGGGCGAAGACGTGCCACTGGCCGTCGCCTGCACTGCCGTGCCTTTCCCCTTCTCCAAGCTCATGAACCGGTTGACGTACAGCTGTTGCAACAACCCCAGGATGTTGGAAGTCACCCAGTACAGGGTCAGGGCTGAGGGAACCGTCAGGGTGATGTAGAAGAACATGAAGCTCATCAGCCACATCATCTGGTTCATGGCCTTGGCTTGAGGGTTGTCCGAGGTGGAGCTCTGGGATGTGGAGAGTTTCTGGGTCAGGATTTGGGTGATGACCAGGAGGATGGGGAGGATCAGGTAACGGATGGCCGTTTCCCACCCGACAGATGGGGGGAGAGGCCATAGCCAGGAAAGGCCCTGACTGACATCGGGAAAGGCGAGGTCGGGAATCCAGAAGAAGGGCTGATTGACCAGCTTACCACTTTGGGCCAGTTCCCGCACCGCGTAGTAGAAGCCGAACAGGATGGGCATCTGGATGAGCATGGGCAAACAGCCCCCCAAGGGGTTGACCCCGGCCTCCCGGTAAAGGGCCTGTTGCGCCTGCAACAACTTCTGCTGGTCGTTCTTGTACTTCTTCTTCAGCGCATCCAGCTGAGGCTGAAGCTCCTGCATCCTGCGCATGCTGCTCATGGATTTCAACGTCAAGGGCAGCATGAGCAGGCGCAGGAACAGGGTGACGGCGATAATGGCAAATCCGTACGAATAGGGTACACCCAGGCTGACAAATAGTTTGTTAAACGTCTCTAAGAGAAAAACCAGTGGTTCGACAAAAATGGTATGCAACATGCGCTTTTCACTCCACACACAAGCTTAAGGTACCGGGTCATATCCCCCTGGGTTGAAAGGGTGACACCGGGAGATGCGTTTGACGCCTAACCATCCTCCTTTGACCAGGCCGTACTTTTCTATGGCCTCATACGTGTACTGAGAACACGTGGGGGTAAAACGACAGCTCGGAGGGAAAAGGGGCGAAATGGCACGCTGATAGAACCGAATCAACCACAAAGCTACCTGCTTGATCATGAAACATCCTCCACATCACCAGACTGCCACAGACGGGCACGACGTAAGAGCGTTTCCACCGCTTCCACTTGCTGTGCGTGGGAGGCGTGGACAAAGGGACGACGGGCAATGAAGACCAAGTCATACCCCGGCTTGATAGACGCCTGGCGCCGCCGCACTATTTCACGCAATTGACGTTTCACCCGGTTCCGTGTCACAGCGCCTCCAAGCCGACGGCTGACCGAGAAGCCAAATCGACTGTATGGCAAGTTGTTGGGCAGAACGCACAAGACGCAAAGGGGGTGAGCCCAACACCGGCCCTCCCCCCTCACCTGCTGAAATCGAGACTTCTCCCGCAAACGATACCGTTTCTGCACGGACAAGCTCTATCCAAGGGATCCCAGGGGCCGGCTCACACGGTTAGCCGTTTTCGCCCCTTAAGGCGCCGACGCTTCAACACCCGACGCCCACCGGGCGTCCGCATCCGGGCCCGAAATCCGTGCGTCCGAGCCCGCTTCCTCTTCTTAGGCTGATACGTCCGCTTTGGCATGTGTTATCACTCTCCTTCCCTCAAGGATATAGCCACCAGCCATCCAGGCTGGGATACGGCAAACACAAAACGTGGGGGACATCTCGCCCCCCACCCTATTCTGGAATTATACCCGTTTGCGGAACAACGTGTCAAACGTCGTACGGATTGTGTTGGACCTGGAGCACCTCGGCTGGGTGCCCACGTTCCCGTCCCGTGTCAGGAACGACCAACGGCGTGAACAGCCGAGAACCACCACAAATGGTCCGCGATGGGCGCCCCCCTTACTCGTTACTCGTTAATCGTTAATCGTCACTCGCCCCCCCATCGGCTATCACACATATTGCCAGATATACACGACTGCGCTAAAATGTGTGGTGTGGTGTGAAAGAGCCGCGAGTAATGGGTAACGATTGGCGGTTAAAGGGCTGAATGCCCATTGTCACAGGAGGACGAAAATGGGAAAACGTCTACTCTTCACCCTCCTAGCGCTCCTGACCCTCTTCACCCTGACCCAATGCGCACCTCAAACTCCGAACACCGCGCCTGAGGCACAAACCTCGGGGGAATCTTCCACGGCCCCGGGGTGGGAAGAAGGAACAGACCGCATCACCCGGACAAAGGAGTTCGAGACCCTCATGGCCCCCATTGACCAGGAAATCCGCACGTACGCCCGCTCCTTCTCCTCGCCGGAGCAGATGATACAGGCGGACACGGAGAAACTTGCCACCTCTCTTCTGAAGAAGTACCACAACAACTTGGACGCGATTGTTCAGGCTTTGGAAAAAGAGCGTGGACAACACCTCTCCCAGAAAGAGCGGGAATTCCTCATGCGGATGATCGTCGAGGATGAAATCGCCCGAATCTTCAGCGAAGAACTGGAGGAGATGTTGGGCACACCGAGCATCGAAATCGAAGCCACCGTTGTCCCCGTTTCCCCGCCGGCCAACCAGCCATAAGGCGCAAAGGGCTGGAGGAACTCACACGTCAGGAGGGCTGAGCGCCCCGTGCTCATTTCGAGAGGACCGTTGTACGTGGTGTGCGGCCGGGCGAAGCCCGGCCGCACACCA
>JAADDB010000305.1 GCA_013154135.1 Chloroflexota bacterium | reverse complement strand
AGGGAACAGTTTTGCCTCTACGGAGCAATCCTCACGCAATCCTCCCCCAAGGGGAGAGGAAATGGGCAGGAAAACTCACATCCCCCATTCAATGGAGACAGGACTTGGGACAAGCGGCCTGGGTTGGCGGGTCAACCTCGGGAGTACTTCGCCCGTGGGAAACGGGTAATCGACGCCCGCCGCCAAGCAGGGGCCAATTGTCAGGTCTCGCGAGAACATCCATGGATAATGTGAACGAGGCGCGCGTACACGGATGAGCAATCGGACACCGGTTCGTGGACACCTCTGGGTTGTGTGGCTGATCCTCCTGGCAACGCTAAACGCGTGTCGTCCGGTCACCCCTACGCCTCCACCGACGGCCCCGGTACCCCCGTCCGTGGAGTATCCCGACGGCATGGGCGGGCGGCTCCTCCTCCCGTCGGATGTGGCCATCCCCCCACCACCGGCCCACATCCAGATGTACCAGGCCCACACCGCGTACGAGGTGCAGCCATCAGACCTCCGGACGTGGGCCGCCCGCTGGGGACTCACCACCCCGTGGGTGGGTTACCGGGTTGGCAGGGGGGATGGACCGCGGTTGTTGGCCGTTGATGGGGCATCGGCTGTGGGCCTGGACGGGGATGGCGTGTACATCCTCCCCCTGGGAGGGAATGACCCACGCCGGGCAGGGGACACGTGGCGCGAGCTCTTCCAACCGGCCCTGTTCCCGCCCCTGGAGGGCATGCGTTGGCATGAGGAAGAGTCCAGCCCCGCGTGGGCCCGGTACACCGCATGGCCCCTGCTGGACGACTTGCCCGTCCAAAGTCAGGTCCCCTGGGGCCTGGCGGATATCGTCCAACCCCTTGGCCTCTGGACGGCCCGCGTCCAGCCCTTCATCCCCGAACCCCAGCCGCCTTCCCGCGTGGGCACTGCCTTTCACCATCTGCTGGAACGCCTGGGCTCTGCCGACCCCCCTCACCCTCTGGCCCGCATCATCACCCCTCACCTGGCCGGCCCTTCTGGGCCCCTGGCCGTGCGCGTGGAGCACGGGGGCACCCAGCCCGGGGAAGAACTCGTCCTTGTGGGCTCAGTGTGGATCTACCGGGGTGGGGACACGGGGCAAGAGGTGCGCGCGTGGGTACGCACTGGGGCAGGCACCTTCGAACTCATCCCCGTGCCCCACGAACTCCTCGCGCTCGCGGCCCAAGGGGAGATTCGAGTCAAGGGCCGCCTCCTCTCCCCGGGCACACTACGGCCGGAGGAAGTCGCGCCCGCGCCCCCGCGCCTGCACCTGCGGGGCGAACTCCTCCGGGAAGCCGCGGGCTGGGTCCTCCGCCAGGACGACGGCACCCTCATCCACCTTCCCGACATCCCCGAAGACATGTCCCCGGGAGCCGTTGTGGTCGAAGGGCACCTGGTGGACGGACGCTTCCGCTGGGAGCGCATCTACGCGGACAATGCCTCGGACCGCGCGTCCACGCACACGTTGCACCCGAGCCAAGTTCGGCCCATTGTCCGGGTCACCCCTGTGTACTGGCTGACGTGGGAGGATTACACGGTGAACGGGCGACCCACCCACGCGCGCATCCTGCCCGCGTGGCGGCTCGTCACCCGTGTCCATTCCGTGGAAGAAATTCTGATCTATCCCATGCTCCAGGAGGAGCACGTCCATGCATCCAGGTGAGCCCGTCATCCAGGTCGACCGTTTAAAGCGCTACTACCGGGTACACCACCGGCGTCCGGGCATGTGGGGCGCGCTCGTCTCCTTCTTCCACCGGGAATACACCTATGTGCGGGCCGTGGACGATATTTCCTTCTCCCTGGAGGCCGGGGAAATTGTCGGGTTTTTGGGACCCAACGGCGCGGGGAAGACCACCACTCTCAAAGTCCTCAGCGGACTTCTCTACCCCACCGCGGGGCGGGTCTCTGTGCTGGGGTTCGAACCCTTCCGGCGGGAAAAGGACTTCCTCAAGCAGATCACCTTGGTCATGGGGCAGAAGAACCAGCTCATCTGGGATCTGCCGGCCGCGGACACCTTCCTGCTCAACAAGGAAATCTACGAAATCCCGGACGACGAGTACCGAGCCACTCTGGCCGAGTTGGATGAGCTGCTGGAGTTGGGCCCTCTGATGACTAAGCAGGTGCGCAAGCTCTCCCTGGGGGAACGGATGAAGTGTGAGCTGGCCGCGGCCCTCCTCCACCGACCTCGGGTCCTGTTCTTGGACGAGCCCACCATCGGCCTGGATGTGACCATGCAGGCCAAGATCCGGGAGTTCATCGCGGAGTACAACCGCCGGCACGGGGCCACCATTCTCCTCACCTCCCACTACATGGCCGATGTCACAGCCCTGTGCGAGCGTGTGATCATCATCCACCACGGCCGGCTGATCTACGACGGGCCCCTCCAAACCCTGGCCGAACGCACGGCCCCCTACAAGGTGTTGACCATCACCTTCCGTTCCCCTGTGCCCAGGGAGGTTTTGCAGAACCTCGGTCACGTGGTACAGTACGAAGCTCTGCGTGTGACCCTCCACGTTCCCAGGGAGGAGACGGCAAAACGGGCAGCCCAGTTGTTGGCTCAAGCCCAGGTGGAAGATGTGACGATCGAGGATCCTCCCATTGAAGAGGTGATAGCCACCATCTTCCGGGAGAAGGAGGCCGGATGATGCGTCTGTGGCGGAAGTTGGCCGCAATCCTGGTGGTCTACTGGGCACGGGCCTTGGAGTACCGCATCGTCATCCTCATCTGGATCCTGGCGACCACGGTGCCCCTGGTGATGATGGGGGTGTGGATGCAGTTGGCCTCAACCGGGGATATCGGGGGCTACTCGCGCGGGGATTTCATCGCCTACTACATGGCCAATCTGCTGCTCCTGCACTTGGTTTCCACCTGGCATGGTCCCGAACTCTCCCGCCACATCCGCCAGGGGGAGTTGAACCCTCTCTTGCTCAAGCCGTTTCACCCCTTGTGGATTTACGCGCTCCGGCCGCTGCCCACGAAGCCGTTGCGTTTGCCCATCTTCCTGCCCCCTATCATCCTGGTGGCGTGGTTGGTGCCCGGGGTGCATTATGATCTGCGACCCATCACGTGGCTCGCTCTGGGGATTGCGATGGCCGTGGCCTATGCCATCACCTTCCTGGCCCAGACCGCGTTGGCTCTGCTGGCCTTTTGGATGGCTCAGGCCGAGCCGCTGATCGTGTTGTGGTTCCACTTGCGCATGTTGTTCTCCGGCTATTTGGTGCCCATTGCCCTGTTTCCCGAATCCGTGACCCGCCTGTTGTTTTGGTTGCCCTTCCGCTATACCCTCTCCCTGCCCTTGGAGATCATCACGGGCAAGCTTCCCCAGGGGGAATGGCTCCCAGCTTTGGGGATGGGGTTGGCTTGGGTGGCCTTTTTCTACGGGGTGACGTGGTTGCTGTGGCGAGCGGGGGTGCGCGCTTACACCGCGGTAGGCGCCTGAAGGGGAGGTACGCGTGGTAGAGGTGGTTCGACGGTACGGACGTCTGTGGTGGCTTTTTTTGCTCAACTCCCTGGCTGTGGAGTTAGAATACCGCGCGGCCATGATCTCCGAGTCGGTCCTGGCGTTGAGTCGCCTGGGATGGCAGTTGGCGGGCATTTGGGTTTTCTTCGTCCACCGAGAGCGGATTGGGACTTGGACGTTGTGGGAGGCCGCGGTAGTGCTGGGGTTGTTCATCTTCTTTGACGGGCTGATCGAGGCCTTCTTCCGGCCCAACATGGAGGCGATTATCGAGCACATCCGCACGGGCACGCTGGACTTTGTGTTGCTCAAGCCCGTGGACGCGCAGTTCTTGGCCACGGTGCGATGGGTGCGCTTTCGGCATTTTGGGGACATGTTGGCCGGGATGGGGCTCATCGCGTACGCGTTGCTCCGCCTACGGCGGACGCCTCCCTTGTGGGGGCTTGTCTCCCTGTGGGCGCTGATGCTGGCAGCCGCGGTCATCCTGTACAGTATCTTGTTGGTGCTGGTCACCCTGGCCTTCTGGTTCGTGGACGTGACGAACATCATCGAGCTGGTGTGGTCCGTCTACGAGGCCGGCCGGGTCCCGGTGGACGCGTTTCCCGATGTGGTGCGTGTGGTGCTCACCTTCATCATTCCCATCGCGTTCATCACCACCGTCCCGGCCGAGGCGTTGTTAGGGCGGGTCACGCCCACATTTGCCAGCCTTTCCCTGTTCATGGCAACGATATCGCTGGCGATCAGCACCGGCTTTTGGCGTTACGCGCTACGCCACTACACCAGTGCAAGCAGCTGAGAGGATGAGGTTGCACGTGCGCGGTCTTCCTGCACCCCGGCAAAACGTGCCACACCTCTTCAATCGTTACTCATTACTTCCAGGAGCATCACCATGACGACGTACGTGGACACTCACTGTCACCTGAACTTCCACCAGTTCGACGAGGACCGGGAGGAGGTGGTACGCCGGGCCCATGAGGCCGGCGTGCGCGTCATCGTCAACCCGGCCATCGACCTGGACACATCACAACAGGCCCTGGACATGGCCCACACCTTCCCCGGCGTCTTCGCCCAAGTCGGGGTCCACCCCAACAGCGCGCCGGAAGCCCTGGGAACCGGGTTGGAGACACTCCATCACCTGGCCCAGGATGACCACGTGGTGGCCGTAGGGGAGATCGGGCTGGATTACTACTGGGACGAGCATCCCCACGACCTCCAGGCGCACGCCTTCCGGGCCCAACTGGACATGGCCGCGACCTTGGGGTTGCCCGTGGTCATCCACAGCCGGGACGCGCAAGAGGACACCTATCGCATCCTGGCCCAGTGGGCCCGGGAGGTGGAAAACAGCCACCTTCCCCTGAACGACCGACCGTTCAAGGGCATCTGGCACAGCTTTCAGGGCGATCTGGACCTGGCCCACCGGGTCTTTGACCTCAACATGTGCCTGGCCTTTGGCGGCCCTGTCACCTTCAAGAACGCGCGCGACCTCCACCGGCTCGTCTCCCAGCTGCCCTTGGACCGCCTGGTCCTGGAGACGGACGCGCCCTTCCTTTCCCCCCATCCGTACCGGGGAAAACGCAACGAACCCGCGCGCATTCCCCTCATAGCCCAAGCCATTGCCCGGCTCCAACGCGTTCCCGAAGAGCACGTCGCGCGGGTCACCACGGCCACGGCCGTGGCCCTTTTCGGCCCTGCTCTGGAGCCGCACACCGCGGAATAAGTCGCGGCCGCGTCTTCATGGGGCCGGACTTGGCGACTTCCGCGGTTGCGGGTACAATTCCCCCGAGGCATGTGATGCCCATACGGCATGTACCGCCCATTGATTCCATCTACGGACCAACAAAAGGTGCTTCTTTGAACGGACTGCTCTTATTCGACTTAGTCCACGACGACTTACAGAAAGTAGAAGCCACCATGCAACAAGCCGCGAGCGAGGCTTCTGGCCCCTTGCGGGACGCGATTCTCTACCTGGTCAAGAGCGGGGGCAAACGCCTGCGCCCCGCGCTCACCATCGCGGCAGGGCGGTGCTACCCGGTAGATGAGGCCAAGCTCATCTACCTGGCCACCGCGGTGGAAATGCTCCACACCGCCACCCTTGTCCACGATGACGTCATCGACGGCTCCCTCCTCCGCAGGGGCAACCCCACCCTCAACGCGCGCTGGAACGTGGGAGCTACCGTCCTCGCGGGGGACTACATCTTCGCCAAAGCCGCGGTCTACTCCACCCTGACCGACAACCCGCCGGTGGTTCGCCTGTTCGCCCACACCCTCAGCATCATCTGCAACGGCGAACTGGAGCAGATGTTCAAGTACTACGATTTGGACCAGTCCAAAGAGGAGTATTACCGCCGGATCTACGCCAAGACCGCCTCCCTCTTCGCCGCGTCCGCGGAACTGGGCGCCATGCTCGGCGGGGCATCGCCCCTCGAACAGCAGGCATTCCGGGAGTACGGCCACAACCTGGGCATGGCATTCCAAATCGTGGACGACATTCTGGACTTCGTGGGCAGCGAGGAGGTGTTGGGCAAACCGGTGGGGAGTGACCTGCGCCAGGGCACCATCACCCTGCCCGTCTTCTACTACCTGAGCGAAGGGGGAGATCCCACGGTCATCACCCGGGTGTTCAACGAACGGGATGAGGAGGCCAAACAAGAAGCCCTGGCCGCGGCGTTGCACGCCATCCGCACGTCGGGAGCCATCGAAAGAGCTCAGGAAGAAGCCCTCACCTTCGTGCGCCGAGCTCAGGAAGCCCTTCAGCATGTCCCAGACACCCCGTACCGAGACGCGTTGCGAGAAATATCCACTTACGTGGTAGAGCGTACACATTGAAAAGGAACGGCCATGGCTCGACAGAAGAAAAAATCCCGCTCCACGCGTTACATGCCTTTGCCCCTTCGTCGCGAACTCACGCGCATCCATCGGCTCGTTGAGGCCAAGCAGTGGGAAGAAGCGCAGAAACGGCAAAACGCCCTCATCGAGAGGTATCCCAACCATCCCGCGGTCTGGGAAACCCACGGGCTTGTCTTCTCCCAATTTCCGCAACAAATAGCCTATAGTGCGGAAAAACTCCAGGAGCTCGACCCCAATAATCCTTTGGCCCTGTACTACCGGGCCGTGGCCGCGGAGCTCTTTGGACTCTCCATCTTGGCCCATTCGACATTCCAAGAAGCCCAGAAGCGCACGCCTCCCTTGAACTCGGATGTCGAGTCGATGGATCTGTGGAAGACGATGGTCAAACACCGGGAAGAGACGTTACAGGAGTTCTCCCGGAGGTTTCCCCAACTTTCCGAAGAGGCAGAGCGCATCCTCCTCGAACACGAAACCGCCGTGTACTACACGGAGCTGGGGATGTTCGATAAGGCCCTGGCCATCCTGGACCGGTTACTGCGCAAGTACCCCGACTTCGCACCGGCCTACCAAAGTAAGGGGTTCATCTACCTCATCCAGCTACAAGTGGAGAAAGCGCTGGAATTCTACTACCAAGCTCTTGAACGCCAGCCTGACAACCTCTTGCTCCTGTCCGAAATTGCGCTCTTAACCTATGTCCTGGAACGGGACGAGGAGACCGCCCAACACCTGAAGGCCCTCCTCCCCATACAGCCTAGGGACGAAAGTGAAGCGTACCAGAAAGTTCTCACCTTGGCCGCGCTCAGCGATGAAAAAACCATTATCCAGGCCGTGGAAGAAGCTCGCCCATTTCTCGATGAAATGGAAGAACCACGGAAAATCCTGGTCAACCACATTGAAGCGACCGCGCGTTACGTCCTGGGAGAGGAGGATGAGGCCCAACAATTGTGGCTCGATTCGCTCCTCCGCTCCGCGTCCCATCCATTTGCCCCTACGGTGTTTGAAGACTGGGAATACCCCCGGTGGGCTCGACACATACCCTGGTACATCTCCCCCGGGGACCTGCCCTTCCCCTTCCCTCCCATTCTGTTGAAGGAATCCAACGAACTGCCCGAAGATTTGGACACCTATTTCCGGGAACATCCTTATGTGTTCCGGTTGACCAAGCTCTACATGGAGCGCGGGAATCCCTTCATGCGCTTGGATATGTTTTACTGGATGCTCATCCTCGACCGTCCGGAGATATATCCCACCCTCCTGGAGGTGGCCCAAGGACAAAGTGGTCCGGACTTCTTCCGCAAGAGCATCTACCACTACCTGTACACCAAGGGAGCCGTGGGCGACACGGTGACCATGTGGTATCGGGGGAAGTATCAGGAAGTGTCCCTGAAACATCACCCTACCATCCCCGGCATTAGAGGGTTCGCGGAGCTCCCGTGGGATGCGGAGTCGCTGACCTACTACGGTCTCCAAGCGTTGGGCCTGGAGGAACCCACCCGAGCCAGGGCGCTCCTGAAACGCGCGGCGTCCCTAGAGCCCCAGCAGATGTTCATCCGCTACTACATGGCGCACGCGCTTCGCTCGCTCAAACAGAACGACCAGCTGGACGCCCTGATCCGGCAGATGGAAGAGATTGCCCCGGACCATCCTCTTCTCCGCCTGCTTTTGCTCCAAAACCAGATCTTCGCGGGGGAACGCCAGGAATCCATCCGGGAGGAATTGGAAGCGTTACAAGAGGAAGGAGACTGGTTGTTCGAGGAAACATTGGCCATGCGGGAGACACAAATCATCTTCCACATGGCTTGGAAAGATGAGGAGACGGCCATCGACATCTTGCGGGATTTTACCATCCATCTTACTCATCCCGTGTTCTACGAAATGTGGCCCCTGTCAGGAGCCTACATCGAGATAAATGGGATGTGGGAAGAAGCCGTGCTCCACGCCTACCATCAAAAACGCCCCTGGAGCTCATTCAAACGTCAGGTGTGGCAGCCGGACAGGAAGGACCGAAAAGCCGACTACGAGGCGCTGAAGAGGGAGCACCTGTGGTTCGGGCAGCACGTACGCATTCGTCCCGACCACCTTCCCCTGTTCGTCCCCTCCGGCGCCACGGGGTGGATTGTAGATGCGACCTTTCTTTCAGAAGCGGGCCCTCTCCAGATCGCGGTGAGCTGGGATAAGCCCACGATGGACTTCTTCGATAAGCTAGAACAACAGGGCGCGAATTTGGAAGAGCTGGGGGTGAAGACCCCTCTGGCCTTCTTCCCACCTTCTGCCATCGAACTTCCGGAATAAGAGAAATTTTGGTGGTTGGCGGGCGGGCCCGCACCTGGATGGAGTGCCCACGTCTTAATCATTATGCGTCAATCGTCACGCATTACTCAACCATCCCATGGACCTCTCCATCATCATAGTCAACTGGAACGTAAAAGATCTCCTGCGCCGGTGTTTGGAAAGCATCCCCGCGGGCGCGGCCGGACTTTCCTACGAGATCATCGTCGTTGACAACGCGTCCACCGATGGCAGCCCCGCGCTGCAGGAGACATTCCCCCACGTCCGCTGGATCCAAAACCGGGAAAATGTGGGCTTCACCCGGGCGAACAACCAAGGGCTCCGGGTGGCCCAAGGGCGCTATATCTGCTTCCTCAACCCGGACACCTACGTCCACCCCCAGAGCCTGACCACGCTGGTGCGTTATCTAGAAGATCACCCGCGTGTGGGCATTGTCGGCCCCCAACTCCGCTATCCCGACGGCACCCTTCAGCCCTCCCGCTACCGATTCCCCACCCTATGGACAGCGTTGTGGGAGAGTACGCCCCTGGAGTGGGCCTGGCCCAACAACCCTTGGACGCGACGGTACCACTGTGCGGACTGCCCGCGGGACCGGGAACACCCGGTGGACTGGCTCAACGGCGCCTGTCTGGTCGTGCGAAAGGAGGTCATCGACCAGGTGGGGCCCTTTGACGAGGGGTTCTTCATGTACTCGGAGGAGTTGGATCTGTGCCGTCGGGCCAAGGAGGCGGGCTGGGAGGTGGTCTACCTGCCCGACGCGGTGGTCACCCACTATGAGGGGCGCTCCAGCGGGCAAGTGCACCTCCTGCGAGATCTCCACTTCCACCGGAGCAAAGTCCGTTACTTCCGCAAACATCACGGCCCGTGGGCCGCACACATCCTCCGCTGGGGGCTCCGGTTGGAATACGCGGGCCAACTTCTCCTGGAAGGGGCAAAATGGCTCGTCGGCCACAAGCGTCCCCTGCGAGCTCAACGCATCCGGGTGTACTGGGCTGTCATGCGCCAGGCGCTGAAATGAACCTGGGCTTTGCCCCTCCCACGTCCTCACAGTACAATACCCGAGATCTGGATTACGACCGGACTTTGGACAAACGACTCGGAACCTTGGCGGGATGCCGGCGTCCTCGCCCCGTGCCGGAAGTGTGTTCTCCAAGCCGCCACGTTTTGTCCAAAGTCCAAAATTACCACATAAGCGAGGATAACCCGATGCGCACCTACGAATCATGGGGGCGTTTTCCCAAAGTCCGACATCGTACCGTCGTCCCCATCCGGTGGCGTGACGAACTCCCCCCGCTGGACGCGTTCGACGCTCCGGTCCTGCCCCACGGCATGGGACGGAGTTATGGGGATGTGTGTCTGAACGAGGACGGGGTCCTCCTGGACACCCTTCCCCTCAATCGGTTCATCCACTTTGACCCGGAACAGGGACTTCTCCGCTGTGAGGCGGGTGTGACGTTGGACCAGGTGTTGGAGCTGGTCGTGCCCTACGGGTGGTTTCTGCCCGTCACGCCGGGCACGAAATACGTCACCGTGGCAGGGGCTGTGGCCAACGATGTGCACGGCAAAAATCACCATCACGGTGGCACGTTCGGACGGTATGTGACGCGCTTTGAGCTGGTCCGGTCCGATGGCCGGCGCTACATCTGTTCCCCGGAGGAGAACCCGGATCTCTTCCGCGCGACCATCGGAGGGCTGGGACTCACCGGGCTGATCACCTGGGTCGAGTTCCGGCTCAAGCCCATTCCCTCCGCGCTCATCGAGGAGGAGCTTATCCGGTTCGAGAACCTGGACGAGTTCTTCGAGATCTCCGCGCAGTCCGATGTGGATTTCGAGTACACGGTGGCCTGGGTGGATTGTCTGGCTCAGGGGGAACATCTGGGCCGGGGCATCTTCATGCGGGGCAACCACGCGGACGTGCCCAACGCCCTCTATCCCAACAGCAAACGCACTCTCGGCGTGCCGGTGGACTTCCCCGAGTTCGTGTTGAATCCCATCTCCATGAAGGTGTTCAACACCTTGTACTACCACCGCATGCGGGAAAAACGAAAGCGGGTGTTGGTGCACTACGAGCCCTTCTTCTACCCCCTGGACGCGGTCAAGAACTGGAACCGCATTTACGGACGCCGGGGCATGTTGCAGTTCCAGTGTGTGGTCCCCTTTGGCGACCACCAGGAGGTGATCCGCGCGATCATCGACCGCATCGCGCGCAGCCGTCGGGCCTCTTTTCTGGCCGTGTTGAAGGAGTTCGGGGATGTGCCTTCCCCGGGGCTCATGTCCTTCCCCCGGCCGGGCGTGACGTTGACTTTGGATTTCCCCTACGAGGGCGTGCCCACGATGCACTTGTTCGACGACTTGCACGCGTTGGTCCGGGACGCGGGCGGCGCCTTTTACCCGGCCAAGGACACGCATATGACGCCGGAGGAGTTCCGGGCCTCCTATCCCCAATGGGAGACGTTCACCCGGTTTGTGGACCCCCATTTTTCGTCCAGTTTCTGGCGTCGAGTGATGGCAAGGTGAAAAAGGAGGGGTTATGACGAATGTGTTGATCGTTGGGGCAACTTCCGCCATTGCCCATGAGGTGGCCAAGCATTTCGCGCGCGCGGGGGACCGGTTGTTCCTGGTGGGGCGCAATGAGGCAAAACTGCAGGCCGTGGCCGATGACCTGCGCGTGCGCGGTGCGGAACGTGTGGAAACGTTCCTGTTGGACGTGAACGAGGTGGACCGCCATGAAGCCATGCTCGATGCCGCGGAGGAGGCCCTGGGCCCTTTGGACGTGGCCCTCATCGCGCATGGCGTCCTGCCGGACCAGCAAGCCGCACAAAGGGATGTGCGTTTGGCGCTGGACACGTTCCACACCAACGCGACCAGCGTCATTGCCCTGCTGACTCCTTTGGCCAACCGGTTTGAAAAGCGGGGCAAGGGGACGATCGCGGTGATCTCCTCGGTGGCCGGGGACCGAGGCCGGCAGAGCAATTATGTGTACGGTTCGGCCAAAGCCGCGGTCACCGCGTTCACCTCGGGCTTGCGGAACCGACTCTACCGTTCCGGGGTACACGTGCTGACCGTGAAGCCGGGCATGGTGGATACGCCCATGACCGCGCACATGCGCAAAGGCCCCCTGTTCGCCAGCCCCCAGCGGGTAGGCCAGGACATTTACAACGCCATCCTCAAGGGCAAGGATGTGCTTTACACCCCCTGGTATTGGGCCCTCATCATGTGGGCCATCATCCACCTGCCCGAATCCATCTTCAAACGGCTGAGGTTGTAAGGAGTAACGATTGACGATTAACGATTAAGGAGGGAAGGACGCGACGGATAACCAAGCCACCCCTAGTCGGTCGTCGGTGGTCGTCCGTCGGTGGTCGGTGGTCGTTCGTCGGTGGTCGGTCGTCGGTCGTCGCTCGTCGGTCGTCGTCCGTCGTCCATCGCCGGGTCTTCCAGCCAACACGGGAAACTGAACTCCCCATGGATGAGATACGTAAGCCACAATCCCGAGTGTACTTCGTAACCGGAGAATTTCCTCCCATGCGCGGGGGAATGGGAGATTACACCCGGGAACTGGGCATCGCCCTAGCCCAACAAGGCTGGGACGTCCACATCATCACCCACATCGCGGCCCAACAGGCCCCGCAAGACTCCCGCGTCCGCCAACACCTCACCGTCCATCCCCTCATCCACCACTGGAACTGGCAAGGGCTCTTCCACCTCACCCGGCACCTGAGTCGGATGGCTCCCGGCATCCTCCACATCCAATACCAAACCGCGGCCTACGGCCTCCATCCGGCCATCAACCTCCTCCCCCACTGGGCCCGCCATCGCCTTCCCCACCTGCGGACGGCCATCACCTACCACGACCTGCGAGAACCCTACCTCTTCCCCAAAGCCGGCCCCCTACGCGGCTGGATCACCTACCTCCCCGCCCGCGCCTCGGACCTGGTCATCGCCACCAACCGCGAGGACGAACGCCGGCTCCGAGAACACGGCCTCACCCCGTGGCGCATCCCCATTGGCCCCAACGTCCACCCCGTCGTGCTCCCACGGGAGGCCGTGGAACAAGCCCGCATCCGCTGGGGCATCCCCCCCGACGCGGCCGTCATCGGCTACTTCGGCTTCCTCAACCGCAGCAAAGGCGTCACCGAACTCCTCCTCGCGGCCGCGCGCCTGGTGGAGGAGGGGGTGAACGTGCATGTGCTGATGATGGGCGAACCCGTCGGGGCCAGCGACCCCACCAACCGCGCGTACATGGAGGAAGTCACCGACCTCATCGTCACCCAGGGGCTGGAGGACCGGGTGCACTGGACCGGATACATCGACGACGCGGAACTCTCCGCGGGCTTTGCCCTGGTCCAGGTCGTCGTCCTCCCCTACCGGGATGGCGTCTCCCTGCGGCGGGGAACGCTGCACGCCGCGCTGGCCCACGGCGTCCCCATCATCACCACCGAACCCCGCCATCCCATCCCCGAGCTGGAAGGAGCGCTCTGGACTGTCCCCCCGGGCGATGTGGACGCGCTCGCCGCGGCCGTTCAACGCCTCCTGGAGGACGCTGACGCGCGCCAGGAACTCGCGCGACGGGCCAAGGAAGTCGCCCAACACTTCACCTGGGAACGCATTGCCGAACAACACACGCGCGCGTACCACCAGATCCTCGGCGCAACCCCAAACGCCAACCTGGGCCAATGATTTGACACGCATTTCCACCTTGCATATACTGCACCCGCCGCGGGAGGAGAAGGACAACAGGCCAAAAGGGCCAGCAATCTTGACCTTTCTTCCGAAGCGTATATAATGTAAGCGGGAAAGATGCCGACGTAGCTCAATCGGCAGAGCATCCGCCTTGTAAGCGGACGGTTGTCGGTTCGAGTCCGACCGTCGGCTCTGAGTGTGGGTCGGTGTCCCGAGCGGCAAAGGGGGCGGACTGTAAATCCGCTGGCGTGAGCCTTCGCAGGTTCGAGTCCTGCCCGGCCCACCAAGGAATGCCCAGGCGCCGGCGCGCGTCTGGGCATTCTGTGCGTGCCCACGTAGCTCAGGAGGCAGAGCAACGCCTTGGTAAGGCGTAGGTCACCGGTTCAAATCCGGTCGTGGGCTCACAGGAGAAACGCTTGCGGGGTGCCCAACCGCGCCCTGCAAGCGTGTTTTTACGTCATTCATCCCCTGGGAGGCCTTGCCCCCGTAGGGACCCGGCAGAGGCGAACCACCTCACTCGCCTCAAACCACATCCAATGTCCGAACGCATCGTACCGGAGCGACAGCAAAGGAGGTAAAGGACCATGGCGAAGCAGAAGTTTGAGCGGACGAAGCCCCATGTGAACGTGGGGACGATTGGGCATATTGACCA
>JAADDB010000085.1 GCA_013154135.1 Chloroflexota bacterium | reverse complement strand
TAAGAGGGGATGACGAGTAACGATTGACGATGCATGGGTAAGGGGGGAGAACTTCGGAGATCTGTTCAAGGACGTCGCTCCGATACTACTGAGTTTGTCAGTGCATCGGCCAATTCCCCATTTTGTCGAATGGACCTATAATTCACTTGGCGGGCGTTGGCCACGGACCTGTACTTCACGGTCCGGTCAGCTCATTGACACAGGATGACGGCTCAAAAAGGGCAGGTCTTTCCCTTTTCTCCCCCGGGAAGGACGGTTTTCGGTGTGCGATGGCCGTCACGCATCAGACTCTTTGGCCGTTTCTCCAAAGTCCAGAGGCAAGCCAAGAACCATGAAAAGAGAACGACCGTTGTTGGTCCTCATTGACGGACATAGTCTCGCGTTCCGCGCGTTCCACGCACTCCCCCAGAATCTGCGCACATCCAAAGGGGAATTGACCAACGCGACCTACGGGTTCACCTCCATGCTCCTCCACGTCCTGC
Organism: Chloroflexota bacterium; assembly: GCA_013154135.1. Taxonomy (GTDB): domain Bacteria; phylum Chloroflexota; class Anaerolineae; order JAADDB01; family JAADDB01; genus JAADDB01. Next base: position 2,530 of record JAADDB010000085.1, on the reverse strand, counting down.
GCGATGTGAAACCGGATTACATCGCGGTCGCCTTTGATGTGGGTCGCACGTTCCGGCACGACTTGTACGAGGATTACAAAGCCGGTCGCCCCGAAACGCCCGAAGTCCTTCACCAACAGGTGGAACGGATCAAGGAGATCGTCCGAGCCTTCAACATCCCCATCTTCACCCTGGAAGGGTACGAGGCAGACGATGTGCTGGGAACCCTGGCCCGTCAGGCCGAGGAGAAGGGGTTGGATGTGCTCATTGTCACCGGGGACACGGACGCGTTCCAGCTCATCTCCCCGCACATTCGGGTCCTGACCAGCGGGCGCCGCTTTTCCGACACCGTCATCTACGATGAGGAGCGGGTCCAACAGCGCTATGGCCTCTCCCCCGACCAGTTGGTGGATTACAAAGCCCTGGTCGGTGACAAGTCGGACAACATCCCCGGCGTGCCGGGCATCGGGCCCAAGACCGCGACCAAACTTCTCCAGAAGTACGGGTCCCTGGAGGGGATTTACGAACACCTGGAGGAGATCACACCGGAACGGATACGCCGGGCCCTGGAGGAGCACAAGGAGTCGGTTTTCAAGGCCCGGGATCTGTTGCGCATCCGCACGGATCTCCCCATTGAGTTGGACTTGGAAGCCGCGCGAGCTCGGGCCTTTGACCGGGACGCGGTCCTCAACCTCTTCCGGGAATTGGAGTTCCGCTCCCTCATGAACCGCTTGCCAGAACCCGAGTCCTCCCCAAAAGGACGTGAGGGGGGCACGCCGGTTCAGCCCCCCCTCTTCGCTTCCCTGGCCGGGATGTCGTCATCCGCGACCGAGCGTCCTCTCATTGTCCGCTCCGCGGACGCGCTGAACCAGCTGGCAGAGCATCTCCGGTCCGCGCCGCGCGTGGTGTTCGACGTGGAGACGGATAGCATCGACCCGCATCGGGCTCGGTTGGTGGGCCTGGCCCTGGCGTGGGGCGGGGATGTGGCGCAGACCGCGTATATCCCCATCGCTCACGTGGAGTCCACCCCTCTGGCTTGGGAGGAGGTGCGACGGGTGCTGGCCCCCCTGTTGGCCCAGCCCCAGGTGTTGTATGTGGCCCATAACGCGAAGTACGATGTGACGGTGTTGCAACGCCACGGCCTGGATGTGCAAGGCCGCCTGGCCGATACCATGCTCATGGCCTGGCTTATCAACCCCAGTCGAAGGCGCTTGGGCCTGAAGGAGCTCGCGTTCAGCGAGTTCGGCCTGGAGATGACCCCGATCAGCGAGCTCATCGGCAAAGGTCGGCAGCAGATCACCATGGATCAGGTGCCGGTTGACCGGGCCGCGGCGTACGCGGCCGCGGATGTGGCCGTCACCCATCGCTTGTACGACCATCTGATGCCCCAACTCCGGGAGCGGAAGCAGGAACGGCTCTTCTGGGACATTGAGATGCCTTTGGTTCCTGTGCTTGTGGCCATGGAACGGCATGGGGTGCTCGTGGATGTGGATTTCCTCCGGGAGTTCTCCCGCGAGTTGAGCGCGCGCTTGTTGGAGTTGGAGGAGCGGATCTATCAGTTGGTGGGATACCGGTTCAACATCAATTCCACCCAACAGCTTTCCGACGCGCTGTTCGGCAGTTTGGGCCTGCCCACTCAGGGCGTCCGGCGGACCAAGAGCAAGCACTACTCCACCGCGGCCAGTGTGTTGGAAAAACTCCGGGGTGTCCATCCGGTTATCGAGCTCATTTTGGAACAGCGCCAGCTTCAGAAGCTCCTCTCCACGTACATCAACGCGCTCCCCAAGATGGTCAACCCGGAAACGGGGCGCATTCACACGGATTTCAATCAGACGGGCACGGAAACGGGCCGCCTTTCCTCCAACTCGCCTAACCTGCAGAACATCCCCATCCGCACGGAGTTGGGCCGGCGCATCCGCAAGGCCTTCATCGCACCGGAAGGCCATGTGCTCCTGGCCGCGGATTATTCCCAGGTGGAGTTGCGCATCTTGGCCCATATTTCCGGGGACCCCACGTTGATCCGCGCGTTTGAGGAGGGCCGGGATATCCACGCACACACCGCATCGTTGGTCTTTGGGGTGCCCATTGAGGAGGTGACACGCCAACAGCGTCGGGTGGCCAAGATGACGAACTTCGCCATCTCTTACGGGGTGACGGGCTTTGGGTTGGCCGAGCGCACGGGCATGACGCCGGAGGAGGCGACCGCGTTCATTGCCGAATACTTCCGCACATATCCCAAGGTCAAGGACTACATTGAGCGGGTGAAGGAGGAGGTGCGGGAGAAGGGGTACGTGGAAACGTTGTTGGGCCGGCGTCGCTATTTCCCGGAACTGCTCCCCGACAGCGGGGTCAGCCACAATTTGCGTCAAGCCGCGGAGCGCGCGGCCATCAACCACCCCATCCAGGGGACGGCCGCGGACATCATCAAGATCGCGATGAACCGCATTCACCGCTGGTTGCGGGAAGAGGGGCTGAACACCGCGATGATCCTGCAAGTCCACGACGAATTGGTTTTTGAAGTGCCCAAAGAGGAGTTAGATCAGGTGGTTCC
>JAADDB010000095.1 GCA_013154135.1 Chloroflexota bacterium | reverse complement strand
AACGTCGCCCGAGACCTCAACAACCTGGGCTCGGTGCTGAAAGCCCTGGGCGACCTCCAGGGCGCCAAAGACGCCCTCGAGCGGGCCTTGCGCATCTTCGAGAAATTCCTGCCGCCCGACCATCCGCACATTCGGATTGCGCGAGAGAACTTGAAGAGAGCGGAGGAGCAGGGAGCAGAGAGCGAGGGGCAAGGGTAGGAGCGCACGGCTGTGCGCTCCTACCGCTCGTAAACGACCACGTGTGGTTATGTCCGGTCGCCCGGGGCTGAACCCCCGGGCTAAATTTAGAGAAGCCCCCTGCGGGGGCTCTGATAGGTTACATAACCGGCCGAGAATCGTCCCGCACGGCCATATGAGGTCCTTCCGCCCCTTTTACTCGTTACAATCCTCGCCTAGCCAAGCTAACCTCATTCCCCGGCCGATCCCTCCTTAATCGTTCATCGTCAATCGTTACTTTTTACGCCCCAGAACCTCGCCCATCCAAGCCGATCCCCTCTTCCAGCCCCCCCTTAATCGTTACTCATTAATCGTCAATCGTTACTTCCTCATCCCCTGCGCCACTGGCGGGCATCGGGATCGCCCAAGTAGGGGGGGGCGATCAGCGCGAAGAGGAGGGAGCGCCTGGGGTCCAGCAAGCGGGTTCGGATGCGGGCATCCAGCTGGTCGATGGGAGTCGCGGTGGTGATGACGGTGGGCAGTTTGGCGTTGTAGCGGAAGTTGAGGAGCTGGTACAGCTTCTCCCGGGCCCAGGGCGTGGCACTTTCCGTGCCCAAATCATCCAGCACCAGCAGGGGAGCCCGCTTGACCTCCTCAAAACGCCGGTCATAGGGGATGTGACTTTCCGGGTTGAACGCGGCCCGGAGATAATCCAGGAAATCGGGCACTACCACGAAGAGCACCTCATCCCCACGCCGCGCGCGCTCGTTGGCAATGGCCGCGGCCAAGTGCGTCTTCCCCGAACCGTACGGGCCCGTGAGGACCAACCAGTTGTGGGGTTGCTCCGCGTACGCCTTGGCCAGATCCAGCGCGCGGGCCAGATTATCGGCCACTTCGGGTGACACTTCGCCCACCCGGGTATCCCAGGTGTCGAACGTCATGTCCGAGAGGTAGGGGAGCATGTTGAGTTCCGGCTCCAGATCGCGCAGGCGGGTCTGATCCCGCAGGCGGTAGTCCGGCACGTCCAGGTGGCAATAGGTCGTCAATTCCTGGTCCAGCAGGCGGGAACGGATGCGGGGTTCCAGCCGCTCCAGCTTCACGTTGGTGGTGAACACAGTGGGCAGGCGCATGGTGTAGCGGGAGTTGATGAGCTGATACAACTTCTCCTGGGCCCACGGGGTAGAACTCTCCGCGCCCAAGTCATCCAGAATGAGAACGGGCGCGTTGCGGATCTCCTCAAACCGCTCATCGTAGCGCACATCACTCCCCGGGTGGAAGGTGGCCCGCAAGTGGTCCAGTAGATCGGGCACCACCACGAAGAGGACCGATTCCCCCTTGCGCAACCGCTCGTTGGCAATGGCCGCGGCCAAGTGCGTCTTCCCCGTGCCCAGACCGCCGGAGAACAGCACCCAGCCGTGGGGCTCCTCCGCGAACGCCTTGGCCACCAGCAAGGCCCGGCGCAAGTTCTCCACCTGAGCCGGAGGCAACTCATCCTCCCGCAGGGAAAAGGACTCGAACGTCTTATCGGCTAGGTAGGGGAGTTGGCTGATGTGCAAAAGGCGTCGCAGTTTCAGGCGTTGGTACTCCTCCTTCTTGCACTCGCACGGAATGGCCTTGCCGAAGAGAGGATGGCCCACGGGCACGTCGAGCACGTAATACCCCGCGCCCCCGCAAATAGGGCAGACATCCTTCTCCTGTTCCGGCTCAGTGTTTAATGAGGTGTGCGTAGGGTCCGGAGATATATCGTTTTGGATCTTGCGAATCACGTCCCCCAGTTTTTTCATGGCCTCGTCCTTCGCGGGCCCATCGTTCCAGGATGGCCCGGATGTATTTCCAATGGCGTACATTCCGTTCTGCCGCGATGCGGAACGCCTCCTCTATCCACTCGGCCGGGTATTCCTGTTCGGCCTGGCGGAGTTCATCCGCGATGAGGGGTTGGAGAAGTCCGATGTTCTGCTCGTACAGGGTGAAAATGTTCGGCCGGACCGGCTCCCACGCGGTGGGATGTTCCGGTGGCAGGGCCCATGTCCCCACAAGTTCCCCTCGCGCAAGCGCGTCCAGACGCTCCCGGTTGGCCGGCGTGTTCAGACAATACCAGTCCTCTACCTGCGTGTCCGGGCCCTGTCGGGAGCGCACGTGGAGGAGGGTACCCCGGGCCACGGCCCGTTCCAGGCCCTCCTGTAAGGCCTCCTCGGATGTGCGTTGTGGGTCCGCCAACCCCTGGTAGAAAGTCCGGTCTTGGGCCAAGTCCTCGGCCCGGAAAAAGGGATGTTCCTCCCCAAAAGTGTCGGCCAAATAGAGCGCGTAGAGGGTGACCATGAGCTCGGCCCGGTCTTCAATGAAGGGCAAGAGCTCGGTGAAGAACTGGGCCGGGACGGTTACCTTCTCCTCTCGGTCAAACCCGCGGAATGCTTTCATACCTCAACTTCCTCGCTCGTTTCTTGGTTGAGAGCATCTATCTGTTTGTTGAGGTCCCGGAAGTAAGTGATCCTCTCATCAAAACGGACTTCGATGGTGGCCGTTGGACCGTGTCGATGCTTGGCCACGCGAATTTCCGCTACATTCTTTTTTTCTGTCTCCTCGTCGTAATACGCCTCCCGGTAGAGGAACATGACCACATCCGCGTCCTGTTCCAGGGAGCCGCTTTCCCGCAGGTCGGAGAGGATGGGGCGTTTGTTCTGGCGCTGTTCCACGCTCCGGGAGAGCTGGGAGAGGGCCAGGACCGGGACGTTCATCTCCCGCGCCAGGGCTTTCAGGGAGCGGGAGATGTGGGAGATCTCCTGGACCCGGTTTTCGGTGCGCACGCCGCCCTGCATCAACTGCAAATAGTCCACGACGATGAGGTCCACGCGGGTTTCCGCGTGGAGGCGTCGGGCCTTGGAGCGGATCTCCATGACGGTGGCCGCGGGCGTGTCGTCGATGTAGAAATCCGTTTCCGCGAGGAGGGCCGCGGCTTCCATCAACCGACTCCAGGCTCGGTCGTCCAGCTTGCCCAGGCGCAGCTTTTGCGCGTCGATCTTGGAGAGCATGGCGAGAAGCCGGAGGGCCAACTGCTCCGCGGACATTTCCAGGCTGAAGAAGGCCACATGTTTTTTGAACTGCAGGGCCGCGTTCAGGGCAATGGTCAAGGCCAGAGAAGTCTTCCCCACGCCGGGCCGAGCCGCGAGAATGATCAAATCCGATTTCTGCAACCCACCCAACAATTCATCCAGAAGATGCAGCCCTGTGGGAACGCCCAGGACCTGGTCTTCCCGGGCTTGGAGATCTTCCAGGTGGTCCAAGAGGTCGGTCATGACCCCGCGCAGGTGTCGCAGGTCCCGATGTTCCCGTTCGGAGCTGATTGCGAAGATGAGCTGTTCGGCCTGGTCGATGATCTCCGCGACATCCCCTTCGCCCTTGTGGGCCATGCGCGCGATTTCGGTGGCCGCCTCGATGAGTCGTCGCAGGATCGCGGTGCGTTCGACCAGCTCCGCGTAGTGTTCTACGTGGATGGAAGTGGGAACTCGACTGGCGAGCGCGGCCAAATAGCCGATGCCCCCCACTTCCTCCAATCGCCCTTCCCGTCGCAGCTGGTCGGCCAGGGTGAGCACGTCGATGACTTCCCCGCGCTCCTGGAGGTCGAGCATGGCCTGGTAGATCCAGGCGTGACGTTCCACGTAGAAGTCCTCGGGCCGAAGCCGCGGGCCGATGCGGAGGATGGCGTTGGGGTCGATGAGCAACGCACCCAGGACTGCTTCTTCTGCTTCGATGTTTGCCGGAACCGGCGGGCTCAACACATCAACGGACATGGAATTCCCATCCTCTTTGGGGGTAATGACCGCTCTTTGGACTTCCGGTGTCGAACCCTGATGGGTGTCTGGCGCATCTGTGGGTTCGTTCTTTCGCGGTGTCTTGCCACCTGGGATTATACCCCACATATCCGCTTTGCCCAACTCGTCCGCCCGAATATACTGTAGAGGAACGAGTAAGGTTCAGACACCCGCTCCAAAGGAGACCCCTGTGCAGACCGTGGATATTGATGTGGCTGTTGTGCCTGTGGCCGGGCTGGGGACCCGGCTGCTCCCGGCAACGAAATCTCAGCCCAAGGAGATGTTGCCCGTCGGCCGGAAGCCGGTCGTCCAGTATGTGGTGGAGGAACTCACCCGCGTGGGCATCCACCAGATCCTCTTCATCACCGGACGGCGAAAGGCTTCCATCGAAAACCACTTTGACATGGACCACGCGCTCATCCAGCTGCTGCGGGAACAGGGGAAGGAAGAACTCCTGGCCCAACTGGAATTCGAGCGCGCGCCGGTCCAGTACTTCTACACCCGCCAACGTCGTCAACTGGGACTGGGGCACGCGGTCCTCCACGCCCGTCATTTTGTGGGCCAACGTCCGTTTGTGGTGGCCCTGGGGGATTCGATCATCGGCCTTCACGCACAAAGCCGGGTCATCGAGCGCATGAAGGAGGTCTTCGTGGACCAGGACGCGGACGCGGTCATCGCGTTCGAGACGGTGCCGCCCCACGAGGTGGACAAATACGGCATCGCCCGGCCCCGGGGGGATGGGACCATCTTCCCCTTGGAAGATGTGGTGGAAAAGCCATCCCCGGAGGAGGCCCCCAGCAACCTGGCCATCGCGGCCCGTTACATCTTCAGCCCTCGCATCTTCGACGCGCTGGAGCGTACCGGGTTCGGCGCGGGTGGCGAAATCCAACTGACCGATGCCATCCGCCTGCTCATCCAGGAAGGGGGAAACGTGTACGGCATCCGTCTGGCACCGGGAGAACGGCGCTACGACATCGGCAACTTCCCCTCCTACTTCCGGGCCTTTGTGGAATTCGCCCTGGCCGATGACCTGTACGGCCCGGACCTGCGGGCGTACCTGCAAGGACTGCTGCACACGTAAAGGAGGCGTCATGCGCATCATCCGCAAACGGGCCTATGCCCGGGCCGGCTTCCTGGGCAACCCATCCGACGGTTACCACGGGAAGACCATCTCCTTCATCCTGCGCAACTTCTGGGCAGAAGTCGTCCTTTACGAGTGGGAAACAGTGGAAATCGTGCAGACCGAGGCGGACCGAGCCCGCTTTCACTCGGTGTACGACCTGGCCCAGGATGTGGCCCTCCACGGGTACTACGGAGGCATCCGGCTCATCAAAGCCACCATCAAGCGGTTTGTGGATTATTGCAATGACCGGGGGATCACCCTCCCGCGGGACAACTTCTCCATCCGCTACGCCACCACCATTCCCCGGCAGGTGGGGTTGGCCGGGTCCAGCGCGATCATCACCGCGACCCTGCGCGCGCTGTTGGCATTCTACCACGTGGACATGCCCCTGCCCATCCAACCGAGCTTTGTCCTCTCTGTGGAGAAGGAATTGGGCATCGCGGGCGGCCTGCAGGACCGGGTGGTCCAGTGCTACGAGGGGTTGGTGTACATGGATTTTTCCCCGGAGGAGGAACGGGTGCTCCACGGACTCCCCTACTACCGGTATGAACCTCTGGACCCGGCCCTGTTGCCCCCGGTTTACGTGGCCTATCACACCCAACTCAGCGAGCCGACAGAGGTGTTCCACAACAACATCCGGGAGCGGTATGAGCAGGGCGACCCTCTGGTGGTGGAGACGATGGCCGCGATTGGGGAGCTGGCCGCACAGGGGAGGGAAGCACTGCTCGCCCGGGATGTGCCACGCCTTCACCGCCTGGTAAATCAGAACTTTGACCTGCGACGTCGGATCTACCGCCTGCCCCGGTGGCAGGTGGAGATGGTGGAAGTGGCCCGCGAGTGTGGCGCTTCGGCCAAGTTCGCGGGCTCCGGCGGCGCGATTGTCGGGTTGTATCACGGAGAAGCCATGTTCCACACGCTGGAGGAGCGGTTGGCGGCCATCGGTTCCCGGGTGATCCGCCCCCAGGTAACGTCACTTGCCTAGGGCTTCTCCCAGCGCGTCGAGCATTTTCTCGAAGAAGTTCCGCTCATCGGGGGTGGGCGTTTTGCCCAACGTCTCCCCCAACTTGCGGAAGAGTTCCCGCTGTTCTGGGGTGAGTTTCTTGGGGATGACCACCCGGACGGTGACGAGCATATCCCCCCGTCGGTTGGGATTGCGCATGTCCGGTACGCCGTGTCCCTTCAGGCGGATGACTTTCCCCGGCTGGGTGCCCGGCGGGATGGAGAGTTTGACCTTGGAGCCGTCCAGCGCGGGCACTTCGATTTCATCCCCCAACGCGGCCTGGGCCACGTTGATGGGTACTTCCAGGAGCAGGTTCTGCCCTTCTCGCTTGAAGAGAGGATGAGGCTGCACGTGCACCCGCACGTACAGATCGCCGGGCGGACCACCGTGGCGTCCCAGTTCCCCTTCCCCGGCCAGGCGGATGAGTGTCCCCTCGTCTACCCCCGGCGGGATCTCCACCACCACCTGGCGGGTGCGCCGCACCATCCCCCGTCCGCCGCATTCCTGGCAGGGGGTGGTGATGATGACGCCCTGGCCGTTGCAGCGCGGACAGGTGGAGACGGTGACAAAGCGGCCGAAGAACGTCTCCCGAATCTGTTGGACTTCTCCTGTGCCCCCGCATTGGGGACAGGTCACCGGTCGAGTGCCCGGCTCCATGCCCGTGCCGTTACAGCGGGGACAGGGTTCCCAGCGGGTCACCTCCACTGTGCGCTGGGTGCCGAAGACTGCTTCCTCAAAGGAGAGGGTGACTTCCACCTGGACATCCTGCCCCCGTTCCGGTCGTGGGTGGGAGCGGCGCCCGCCAAAACCGAAGTCAAACCCGAACAGATCCCCGAACAAATCCACGATATCCGGGGGGATGCCTCCGAAATCCCCCGGCCGGGGTCCTCCGGAGGACGGTCCCACGTGGCCAAAACGGTCGTACTGGGCCCGCTTTTCCGGGTCACTTAACACCTCATACGCCTCGTTGATCTCCTTGAACCGCTCCTCCGCGTTCGGATCCTTGTTCACATCTGGGTGATATTGGCGGGCTAACCGCCGATAGGCTCGCTTGATCTCTTCCTGAGAGGCGTTGCGAGGAACTCCTAAGATCTGGTAGTAATCCCGTGTGCCTGCCATATTACTCCACACTGTCCTCAGTTTCGTCTTCCCAACTGATAATCCATACGCTCAAACCGGCCAAAAGGATGGTGGCCACGATGAGCGCGGCCCACTGACCGGTTGTGAAACCCACATGCCGGGCCGACCATATGAGGATGGCGATCATCCCCACGGAGAGGATGGCCCATGAAACAAGATTGGGATGCCGGTCCCACAGCGTTTTCATGTTCATGACGTCTCCTCTGTCCTGTGCTCCTCCTGCATCTGACGGGCCCGTTGCAGAGCTCGTTGCCACGCGCGTTCCACTTGAGCACGAAGGTGGGCCAGGTCACGGCTGTTGTCGATGACCACGTCCGCGTGGCGGATGTACTCCTCCGGCGAGAGTTGAGCGGCCATCCGACGTCGTGCGTCCTCTTCGGACATGCCCCGCTCCCTCAGGCGTTCCAGTTGCACATCTTTGTCAACAATGATAACCCACACTTCATCACAGATGGTAATACTAAGTCCCGCTTCGAGCAATTTGATGGCCTCCAGCGCGACAATGGGCCGAGGGCTTTGGGCTATCCGCTGCTTTATCTCCTCGAACACGGCCGGATGGACGATGGCTTCCAGGCGGCGAAGGGCTTCCGGGTCGTTGAAGACCACTTGGGCCAGACGTTGCCGGTCGATCCGGCCGTCCGATGTGAGGATGTCGGGGCCAAACGCGCGCACGACTTTCTCGTACGCGCGGCCGCCGGGTTCCATCACCTCCCGGGCCACCTGATCTGCGTCGATGACTTCGGCCCCCAACTCCCGGAGGATCCGGAGGACGGTGGATTTCCCCGCGCCGATGGGGCCGGTCACACCGATGATGTATTTTCCCGCGTATGCCATGGCTCTTCCCAAAAGATTCTGTGTGACGGACGACGAGCGACCAACGACGGACGACAGACGACGAACGACCACCGACGACCGACAACCGACTAGGGGTGGCTTGGTTATCCGTCGCGTCCTTCCCCCCTTAATCGTTAATCGTCAATCGTTACTCCTTACTTACGGCGGCGGCGGCGACGACGGGCGTTTTGGGCTCGGGCTCGGCGTTGGGAACGCCAGGGTTCCGCGGCCTCGAGGAAGGGGGCCAGGTGGGGGAAGGGATCGCGCGCGTGGGGGAAGGGAATGGCCGCGACGAATTCCTCCTGGAACGCGGGTTCCAACGCGGTCTCCACGTAGGTGACCCAGCGGGCCAGCCGCCGGGCTTCCTCCCGCACCTCCCGATCCAGTAAGGCCATCAAAGCCCCATCTCCCGCCGCGTTCCCCACCGCCCGAACACGGGCCGGGTCCGCGTCCGGAATCATGCCCAGAAGGAGCGCGTGGACGGGGTCAATGGTGGTGCCGAATCCCCCGGCCAGTTTGATTATATCCACCGAGGTGATGCCCCGTCGGTTCATGAGCAGTTTGGCCCCCGCGTAGAGTGCGGCCTTGGCCAGTTGGACGGCCCGGATGTCGTCGGAGTGGATGAGGATGGGCTCGCCGGTGGCACTTTCGTGGGGCCAGGCCAGGACAAACGCTCCTTTGGTCCCTTCGGGAAGGAAGCGGGGGGTCTCTTCCTCAAGCCCGGGCACAAAGCGTCCGCTGTCGTCGATGGCGCCCACGCGCCACAGTTCCGCGACGGCTTCGATGATGCCCGATCCGCAAATGCCCCGCGCTTTGACCACCCGCGGGCGATGCCGATGCCGTCGTGACCGGGCCGCGGGGTCGAACGCGTCCAGTGCGTCCTCCGGCCACTCGTTGTTCCAGCGTTCTTCCCCAATAACCTTGAAGCGGACGTCCAGGGTTTGGGGGTCAACGCGCACCCGTTCGATGGCTCCTGTGGCCGCGCGCATGCCGTGACGTATTTGGGCCCCCTCAAACGCGGGTCCGGTGGGGCTGGAGGCCGCGTACACGCTCTCCCGGTTGCCCAGGAGGATTTCGCCGTTCGTGCCCACGTCGATGACCAGGTGGATTTCCCCTTCGACCCGGTGGGGGGCCTCGGCCAGGAGGACGGCCACGTTGTCCGCGCCCACGTGTCCGGCAATGCAGGGGAGGATGTGGACATTCCCGCCGGGGAGGATGTCCAATCCCATGTCCCGGGCCCGCACGTCCACCGCGTCTTGGCGGACCAGGGTGAACGGCGCGGCCCCCAGGGATGTGGGGTCTAAGCCCAGGAGGAGGTGGTGCATGACGGTGTTGCCCACCAGGACCACTTCGCTCACATCCTCGGGGCTCAGGCCAACCCGGTCGGTGGCTTCCCGGATCAGGTCGTTCAGGCCGTCTAAGATGGCCCGGTGAAGACGGGTCAGCCCGTCGGGGTGTTGCATGACGTAGGAGATGCGGGACATGATGTCCTCGCCGTAGGTGATTTGGGGGTTCATGGCCGAGACGGTGGTCAGGATGTGGCCCGTGCGCAGGTGCACCAGATGACCGGCCACTGTGGTGGTCCCCACGTCGATGGCCATGCCGTACAGGTCATCGTGGAAGCCGGCGCGCACGCGGATTCCCCGCCGTTCTTGCCACAGGGTGAGGGTGATGTGGCGCTCCCCCTGCCGGAGCGCGGCCGGAAGGTCCCGGAGGAGGTCGAGTTCCGGGGCCACGGCGGTGTATCCGAACCGTTGCGCCAGTTCCCGCGCGACCCGTTCCCACTCCCCTTCTCGTTCTTCCAGCCGAGGGGGCGCGACTTCCACGTAGGCCAGGCGCAGGGCCGGATGGACACGGAAGGTGCGGGTGGTCGCGTCTTTGCGGACCACTTGGCGCTTGAGTCGGCTTTCTTCGGGCACGTGGATGACCACGTCGCCCTGGACGCGGGCACTGCAAGCCAGTCGTTGGCCCGGTTTCAGACCGCAGCGTTCCGCGCAGGCCTGTTCCCCTTCATCGGGCGGGGAAAGGTGTTGGGCAGAGGAGTGGATGCCAAAGGTGGGGAAATCCCCTTCCACCACTTCCACCCGGCATTGGCCGCAGGTTTGGTGGCCGCCGCAGATGGATTCGATGTAGACCCCTAGTTCCCGCGCGACGTCGAGGAGGGTTTGGCCGGGCAGGGCCCAACCTTGTCGCCCTGCGGGCTGGAAGATGACTTTGTACCGCTGTTGCGTCACGGTGCATCTCCGGTGGTCGTCTTGAGGTGGTTCCATTGTATTCCATTGACGGGGAGAGGGCGAATTGGTGAGGAACGATTGACGATTCTTGTATAGCCCAGGGCGAAGATGTGGAAATCCCGCCGGGGACAGACCCATCTACAGCCACGCGCGGTTCCTCAGCCAACCCTTTCAATCGTTATTCGTCAACCGTTCCTCGTCGTTCCCCCCTCCACCATTCCGCCCTGCTTTGACAGGGAGGTGGTCCCGAGATTACAATGTTTGAAGCGCGGCTATACACCGGCAGTGATGTGTTGAATTCAGCCCACAAGAGGAGTGTTGAACACCCTATGATTTCAGCAGACGCGGTTTTGGTGCCGATTTTGCCGGAGGTCATTCTCCTTATCGCGGCTCTCCTCGTCCTGGCCGTGGACACTTTTTTGGGCGATAAACGCTGGCTCACCTGGGTCGGCCTGTTGGGTGTACTCGCCGCGGGGGTTGCCGCGTATTGGCTGGCCCAACAGCCCCCTATGGACGTGCAGGGCATGGCCGTTTCCGACGCGTATACCACGTTTTTCCGCTTGGTGATCCTTTCTGTGACCGCTTTGGCCCTGCTGATAGCCATGAATTGGCTGGATGCCCACGGGGAGAAACAAGGGGAGTTCAACGGGTTGCTCCTTTTGGCCGCGATTGGGATGAGTCTGATGGCCGCGGCGACGCATTTGTTGATGGTGTTCGTGGCCTTGGAACTCCTCTCCCTGAGTTTGTACATTCTGGCCGGTTTTGAGCAGGAACGGGCCACATCCGGCGAGGCCGCTCTGAAGTACCTCCTCCTGGGCGCTTTTTCCAGCGCTATTTTCCTGTACGGCATGGCGCTCATGTACGCGGCCACCGGCGCGCTGGACTTTGCAGGTATCGCCCAACATGCGAGCTTGTCGCCTCTCTTCTTGGTGGCTGTAGGCCTGTTGATTGTAGGGTTCGGCTTCAAGGTGGCTGCCGTTCCCTTCCACATGTGGACCCCAGATGTGTACCAGGGAGCGCCTACGCCCATTACCGCGTTCATGTCCGTGGGCGCGAAAGCCGCCGGCTTTGCGGCTTTCCTGCGGGTGTTTGTGGGCACCCTGGGGGTGGAACGAGCGGTGTGGGTTCCGGTCATCGCGGGGTTGGCGCTTCTCACGATGACGTTGGGGAACTTGGCGGCCTTGCGCCAGGTGAGCTTGAAACGGATGCTCGCGTATTCCTCCATCGCGCACGCGGGGTATATGCTCGTAGGCCTGAGCGCGGCCAACAGCACAGGCACTGCCGCGGTGCTCTTCTACCTCCTCGCGTATACCTTCATGAACATCGGCGCGTTTGCCGTCATCATCGCGCTGGAAAAACAAGGCGAAGGGGACGTCACCCTATCCCAGATCCGGGGACTGGCCCGGACGCATCCTCTTCTCGCGGCAGCCATGGCCATCTTCATGTTCAGCTTGACGGGCATTCCGCCCTTTGCCGGGTTCTTCGGCAAGCTGTACTTGTTCCAGGCCGCGGTGCAGGCGAATTTGACGTGGTTGGCCATCGCGGGGATGCTCAATTCCGCGGTGTCCGCGTACTATTACCTCAACGTGTTGGTGCAGATGTACATGACCCGGGAAGAGGAACCGCCGGTCCTCCGCTGGCGACCGGTGTTGGCCCTGGCCACAGGCATCGGCGTGCTCTTTGTCCTGGGCATTGGCCTCTACCCGGATGTGTGGATGCATTTGGCGAAGCTGGGGATGAAGGCCCTCCTCGGGTGAGGGAGGGGGAGTAACGAGTAACGATTGACGATTAAGGGGATGGCTGGAGGTTGAGAACGGCCTGGATATAACGCGCAACTTTGTGGCAGAGCTATTTGTGCAAAGCTCAGTTCGGTAAAGAAAAGGGCCGGGGTATCCCGGCCCTTTTGCGCGTGCGTTAGTCGCCCCGTGGTTCAGGGGTCTGGGATGATCAACCGTTGGCCCACGTAGATGAAATCCGGGTTGGGCAGGTGGTTGGCTTTGACCAACGCCTTCACCGTTGTCCCGTACTTCAACGCAATGGCACTCAACGTCTCCCCCCGACGAACGGTGTGGTAGCGGACGCCGGAAGATGTGGTGGGAGCACAGGGCACGTGGAGTTTTTGGCCCACGTAGATGAAGTTCACGTTGGCGATGTTGTTCGTCTGGGCCAGCCAGCGGACGGTGGTGCCGAACCGCTGGGCAATGCCTTCCAACGTGTCCCCCGACCGGACGGTGTAGGTGCACACGCCCCCCTGGGATTGGGCATCCGACGGCGCGAGGGTGAGGACCACCCGGTCGATGTTCGTGTCCACTTCCCGGTTGGGCGTGGGCCACTTCTTCCAGGCCCGGATGAAGAGGGTCACCTGGGAGGCGGGTGCCACGAACCGCACCCGGTAGTCTTGCATGGGTCCGGGCGATGTGCGCAGGTAAAGGGTGTCCGGCGGCCAGGGCACCGTCACCCACTGCTTGACCTGGGTCCAATCCGTGGTCGCGCCTTCGGCCAACCCCCACTGGACCCGATAGCGATAGGGGTCTTCCCCGGGATGTGGTGCTTCTTCCCGTTGCATGCCGGAGAAGCAAAGCTCGTACGTGGCGCCCGGGGTGAGTCCTTTCACCGTCTGGTAGATGCCCGCGTACCGGTTCGGATCCGCGGGCACGTGGCCGTAGGAGTTGATTTCGATCAACTGGCTGTGTTGGCCGCTCTTCACCACCGGGGGCCATGTTTCGTCGTAGAACCCGTAGGAGCTGCGTCCACCGTTGGTGAACCATCCCCATCCCTTGGCTACGGCCCCGTCAACAAAGCCTTCTTCGAAGTCCCCGTTGACGAGGAGGTTCTTCCCCTGACATGTGATGTCTTCGGTGGTCTTGGCCTGAGCAGGCGTGGGCGTGGGGGAAGGTTTGGGCGCGGGGGTCGCTGTGACCCCTTGGGCCTGAGCCTGGCCGGGAAGCGGTCCGGTCAAGGTGATGTGATCCAGGTTCACCTCCACCTGCCGGAACCAGACGCCCCATTTCATGCGCACCCGGAGGAACAGGGTGAGCTTCTTCCCTTCGGCTTTGACCTTCACCCGGGCTTTGTGGAAGGGCCCGGGATTGGTGCGGGAGTCGTACCGATCCCAGGGGAATTCATGCCAGGTGACTTGGGTCCAATCCGTGCCCCCGGTGGGGTCATAAGCCCATTCGACTCGGTAGCGCCAGGGGTCGGGGTCGCTGTCATTGGCCCGGATGAGACCATACACCTCCAGGGTGTACGTTTGGCCCGGGACCACATCCACCACCTGGTAGAGGCCGGCCACCCGATTGGGTTGCCCCCAATGGCGTTTGGTGTTGATGGCGATGAGCTGGCTGTGTTCCCCGCTCTTGACAACTCGCTTCCACCGATCGTCGTGGAAGCGGTAATCCGCGGCGCCACCGTTTGTGAAGCAATGCCACGCGTCCGCCACCATCCCACACTCGGGGACATAAGTGAAGCCGTTCTCGAAGTCGCCGTTGCGCAGCACATTGCCCTGTTGTTCGGCCAACGTGCCCGCGGCGAGGAAGACACCCGCGGCCACGAGAACCACCAGGGCCGCCAGGGCCAACACTGCGAGGATTCGTTTGTCTGGAAGTGACATGTATGTCCCTCCTCCTTATGTCTGCATGGGTGTGGCAGCGCTGGCAGATGAATGCCTGATTCTATTATAACATTGTTTGTCAAATTTGGGTATCGGAGCGGCGAGGGGGGGAGTGAGGAGTAACGATTGACGATGAACGATTAAGGTGGGTTGGCGGAAGGGCGAGGTCTAACGCATAACGAGTAACGAGTAAAGGGGCGGGAGGGCCCATCTCGGCTCGTCTGTGGCGATGCTCGGCTGGTCATGTTTCTAGCCCGGGGTTCAGCCCCGGGCGGTCGGACATGACCACACACCGCCGTATG
>JAADDB010000331.1 GCA_013154135.1 Chloroflexota bacterium | reverse complement strand
TTCGCCCGCCCGCCACACAAAACACTTACTATGCACGGGGCGAGAACGTCGGAACCCCACCGAAGTGCGGACCCGCCCGCCGCCGAGGTGCTACTGAGAACCGCGGAGAAGGCGTCGGCCGGAGATCCACCCCGCGCCCCGCAAGGGCTCTTGCAATAAGCTGACACCGGATTAGCGTTTTTCTAACACATTTCGGCTATACTATGAACAGCCCGTGCTCCAGCACGGAAAACTCACCCCACGGGAGAACAAGAGGAGGTCACGGCCATGAAAGAAAATCCCTTGCGTCAGCTCCAAAAGTTCGGTCAGAGTGTTTGGTTGGATTTCATCCGGCGGGACATGTTGCTCTCCGGGGAATTTCAAACCCTTATCCAAGAGGATGGTGTCTCCGGCGTGACCTCGAACCCCACCATCTTCGAACAAGCCATCGCAGGTAGCCCCGCATACGACGCATCAATCCACGGGCTCATTTTGGTCGGACGCAATGCCTTTGGCATCTACGAGGACCTGACAGTCGAAGATGTGCGTCTGGCCGCGGATGTGCTCTTCCCCGTGTATCTGGCCAGCAACGGAAATGAAGGATATGTGAGCCTGGAAATCTCCCCCCATCTGGCCTATGACACGGATACCACCATCGCAGAAGCCCGACGCATCTGGCAAGAAGTGGACCGTCCGAACTTGATGATCAAAGTCCCCGCAACCAAGGAGGGGCTCCCCGCGATCCGGGAACTCACCCGCGAGGGGATCAACGTGAACGTCACCCTCCTCTTCAGCCTGGAACGCTACCGGGAGGTCATTGAAGCTTACATGGATGGCCTGGAAGCCCGGCTGGAACACGCCCTCCCCATCGACATCATCCGCTCTGTGGCCAGCTTCTTTGTCAGCCGCATTGACACAAAAGTGGACGCCCTGCTGGAAGCCATGATCCGAGAGGGGGGGGACAAAGCCACCCGCGCCCAGGCCCTCTTGGGAGAGGCCGCGGTGGCCAGCGCCAAACTGGCTTACCAGATCTACAAGGAAGCCATAGCCTCTGAGCGCTGGCAGGAACTGGCCCTCCGCGGCGCAAAACCCCAACGCCTCCTCTGGGCCAGCACGAGCACCAAAAACCCCGCGTACAGCGATGTGAAGTACGTGGAAGCCCTCATCGGCCCTGATACCATTACCACCCTGCCCCTGAAGACGCTCAACGCGTACCGGGACCACGGTCAACCCGCACCCCGCCTGGAGGAGAATGTGGACCACGCGCGGTGGGTGTTGGAGGAGTTGGCCGCGTTGGGCGTGGACATGGCCCAGGTCGCCCAGGAACTGGAGGACGAAGGCGTACGGCGGTTCGTGGAATCCTACGAAAAACTCCTGGACATCATCCGGCAGAAGGAACCCCAGGCCCGAAATCGCGCCCTGGCCTCCCAGAGCGTGGACGCGGGGAAAGCTCAAGGGGACTTGAAAGCGGGCATGGCCAAACTGCGCGGCCAACGGGCCCACGAACGCCTGTGGCGCCGGGACCCCTCCCTCTGGAAACAGGACCCGGACGCCCAGAAGGTGATCCGCAACGCGCTGGGATGGCTGAACGTGGTGGACACCATGCTCGCGGTCTATCCCGATCTCCTCATGTTCGCCAAAGAAGTGCGGGATGAAGGATTCCGTCACGTGGTACACCTGGGCATGGGCGGGTCCAGCCTGGCCCCTCTCCTCTTCCAACGGTCATTCCCCGTAGGGGAGAAGGGGTTGCCCCTGACCGTGGTGGACACCACCGACCCCACAACCATCCGGCAGGTGGAGGAGAGCATTCCCCTGGAGGATACCCTGTTCATCGTGGCCACCAAATCGGGGACGACCGCGGAAACCATCGCGTTGCGGGATTATTTCTACCACCGGGTGAAGGAGTTGAAGGGGCGCAAGGCCGGAGAGAACTTCGTGGCCATCACCGATCCCGGTTCCCCCCTGGTGGATCAGGCCCGACGTATGAAGTTCCGTCGGGTGTTCAAGAACTTCCCCGACATCGGCGGACGTTACTCGGCCCTCTCCTACTTTGGGTTGGTCCCGGCTGCGCTCATGGGCATTGACGTGGGTGAGTTATTGGCCCAGGCGGCTCGCATGATCGCGGCCGTCAAATTCCAGCCGGATGTGGCCCAGAACCCGGCCCTCCTCTTGGGCGCCCTGTTGGGGGAAAGCGCACTCCACGGGCGGGACAAGGTGACCATCCTCACCGACGCCAAGCTGGAGACCTTCGGCATGTGGCTGGAACAGCTCCTGGCCGAGAGCACCGGCAAGGAAGGGAAGGGGATCCTACCCGTGGCCTTGGAACCCGTGGGCGATCCCCAGGTGTACGGGGAGGACCGGGTGTTTGCCTACGTCTATGTGACCGGTCAGGAAGACCCGACGCTCGCCTCCCGGGTCCAGGCACTCCGGTCCGCGGGATTCCCGGTGGTGTCCATTGGTCTGAACTCCCTGCTGGACATCGGGCAGGAGTTCTTCCGCTGGGAAGTGGCTACCGCGATGGCGGGGGCTATTCTGGAGATCAACCCCTTTGATCAGCCCAACGTGCAGGAGAGCAAGGAGAACACAAATCGGCTCCTCCAGGAGGTGGAGGAAAAGGGCCAACTGCCGGAACCGGAGCCCACGTGGCGGGGGGAGCATCTGGCCCTCTACGGGGACGAGAAGGAGGGCGACGGCAAGGCCATCCTCCGCTCCCTCCTGGCCGAAGCCCAACCCGGCCGGTACGTGGCCTTTCAAGCCTACCTGGCGGAGCAGGAGGACGTCCATGCGCTCCTGCAGCGCATGCGCGAGGACATCCGGGACCGGACGAAGGCGGCCACGACCCTGGGCTATGGACCTCGCTACCTCCATTCCACCGGTCAATACCACAAGGGCGGGCCGAATACCGGGCTCTTCCTCCTGATCACCGTGGACGACCCGGTGGATGTGCCCATCCCGGAGAGGCCCTACACGTTTAGCACGTTCAAGCGTGCTCAGGCCTTGGGTGACTTGGAAGCTCTGCGCAAACACGGCCGTCGGGTGGT
>JAADDB010000066.1 GCA_013154135.1 Chloroflexota bacterium | reverse complement strand
TTACGCCGCGCCTGGGCCAGGCGAATACGCTGTCGTTCCTCCGCGGCTTCCCAGCGTCGTCTCTCCTCCTCGGTTTCGATGATCAGGGGCGGCACCGGGCGGGGTCGGCCCTGTTCGTCCAGGGCCACGTAGACCGCGTACGCGGAGTTGGTGTGAGTGCGCTCCCCGGTCATGGGGTCCTCCGCCTCCACCCGAATCCCCACTTCCATGGACGTGCGGCCCACCCAGTTCACCATCGCTTTGACGATGACCAGATTGCCCACGTAGATGGGCTCGAGAAACGTCATGGAATCCAGGCGCACCGTGACCACGGGACTCCCCGCGTGGCGCATCGCGGCCAGGCCGCCCGCCTCATCCACCATTTTCAGAATTTCACCCCCGTGGACAATGCCCAACGGGTTCGCGTCCGACGGGTTCATCATGCGGGACAATATCGTGTTGGATTCTGCAGGACGCTTTCCTTGCAAAGGTGTCATGGTTATCTTCGCTCCTCTTGCTGATGGACTGGGAAAACCGACAGCCCCTTAGCGGCAGACGGGTCGGAAAGGACCATTGCCCTTCGTCAGTCGTCGGTGGTCGGTTGTCGTTGGTCGTTCGTCGGTCGTCGTTCTCTTTATTCCCGCCCTCCACGCGCAAAACAATTCTCGGCCAAAATTCCAAATTCACCCCGCACCGCGGCACCGGCCCTCTCAGCACCCGTCCAGGGGTATGATCACATTGTCGGATCCTGAATCCGTCCGAAAACGCTCCTTGGTCGCCGGGATCCACACGCCCAGCCGGATGGCTGCCGGGTGGATATCGGGTGGGATCTCCACCCACTGCACGCTGTATATCCGCCCCGTGGCCGGGTCTTGCCAACGGGTGTCCCACAGGCCTAAAGAGTGATCCGCTTGCGCGATGACGTGGCCTTGGGCATCCAGAAAGTGGATGAACACCGCCATCTGGGCCAAATCCCCACCCTCATGGTCCCACACCTCAAACACGGCCAGCACCGGCTTATCCGCGAAGTTCTGCCCGCGCACCACCCGCAAGGCACGCAATCCCACATGGCCCCCTTCTCCCCGGAAGGAAAGGGCCGGAGTCTCATCCGCGCACACCCGGACATCGCCCGGCCGATAGGCGATGACGTTCCCGGAAGATAGGCCGGGAACAGCCAGCCGGGAGAGCGAAACATCCAGGTCGTACCCGTACAGCCACCGCTCCTCATTCCCAACGAGTATGGCATCCACCCCCAAGTCCTGGATCAATGCCCCGCGGGTGGGCACATCCCGGGTCTGGAAGAACCGGTCTCGGGCCGTGAGCCTTTCGCCGACCGCGTTCATGCGCTTGACGTACCACTGCAAGAGCACCGGATCGCGCTGGGCTACCTCGATAAGGCCCGCCATCACCGAAGGTATGGGATAAGCCGTCTTCGCCTCGATGACCCGTTCCACCCCGTGATCGGCCAGGGATTGGGACACATGCAACTTGTGCTCCTCGTACAGGTGGTCCGGGAGCCACCGGTCGTTGACGCCCTGGAAGGCCAGAGACACGTGTGGTGCCACCATGAGGAACACCGCGACCACATACACCACCCCGACACTCGCCCAGATCAGGGCCAGTTTCCGCTTCCACCCGGGAATCCGTTCCAGCAACAGGGCCGCGGCCAGGGCTATCAACATCCAGGCTTCCTCATAGGACTTGAAGACCGTATTATACCGCCCCCCGAAGAAATCCTCCAGGTAGAACACCTCCACCATCACGTTCATCAGACTCCAGACCAGGACCCACAACAAAGCCACATCCTCGCGATCGCGCCAGAAGATCCACAGCACCCATGCGCTCCACACCACCAAGGGAAGGCCGATCTCAAAACGAAGGAGCGATCCAAGGACCAAAGCACCCCCGAGGATGCCTCCCATCCACCGGCGTTTCCCTTCCTTCATCGTCATGGCAACGCCCAGCAGCACCGGCAACAGGAAGGGGCCCCAGTGCATTCCCCAACTCAGCAAGGACGTGTTGAACACGTGCACCCGATAGGCCAGGATGGGATTTTGCAGGTGGAGATGATAGGGGAGGAACAGCCCAACGCTCAGGACCAGGAGGATCCCCACCCGGACCGCCGCGCGTACAGGGCGGGCGTCCCTCAGCACCCGCAGGCCCAACACCATCAAAATAGGGATGATGGACCAGGAGTTGATCAACGGGATAAGGCCCAGGAGAAAAGCCATCCCCACCAATGGACGCCACCCGCGTAACTCGCCCTTCGTGGCCACAAACAGGGCCAGCAGGGACCAGGGAATCACCATCACGTGGGGATGCAGGTCGCCGATGATGAAGGAGAAAAAGGGGAATTCCGTGATCGCGTAGGGCAAGGGATTTTTGTCCGGCAAAATGCGGGTTGGCGCCACCCACCACAAGTTCGACACGGGCGGGAAGTGCCATGTCCCCGTCACGCGCAGGGTGCCGATGAGCCCGAATTGCTGCAGTAGCGTTCGGGACAACAGGCCGGCCTCCGCGGCCAGTTGCAGGAAAATCCCCCAGTTGCCGATGAGCCCGTACAGGAAAACTCCTAAGTACGGCGTCAGGCGGGCCCGCCCCACCGTGTACAGGACCGCATAAATGCCCAACCCGATCAGGACGGGCCAGAAAATGCCCAGGTAGAAATACGCGATGGGCAGACTCACCCCGGACATGACCGCGTTCAGGCCGATGAAGAGCGCGAAGAAGTAGTAGTAGAAATCCAGGGTGAACCCGGCCAGAAACGGGTTCAGGGGAGGTAGGGTGGGGTAACGGATCACCGACTGGGTGAAGGAGATGTTCATGATGTGCTCGCCCAGGGGAATGAACTCCGGATTGCCCGCCACCCGTAGGACCCACCATATGCCCAACAGGACCAGCGCCACGCCCCCCATCTCCACCACCACACGAAGGTGGTCGCGAAGCGCCCGCGCCACCGACCGTCCCCAAAGCGCCCAGGCCGCGGCCCCCAAGAGGAGGGTTATCCCCCACAGCACGCGGGGGTGGAACAAGGACACGTGGACCAGCATCCCCAGCCAGGCCAGGTAACCCAACACCGCCATCCCCACCGGCCACGCGAAGCCCAACGTGAGGGCCAGGTACTCATCCTCCTCCGCTCGAACCCACATCTTCAGCAAGGCAAATGTCAGCGGCAGAAAAGCGAGGCCCTGCCCCGCCACGCTGAGAAACCATTGCAGTCCCGTCATGCGATTGATCTCACTCCTGTTCTCGGAGTATGAGCAAGCCGTTCATTTCCTGGGCTATGTACAAGTACGGCGGTACGGGCACGACTTGCACGGCCGCGGCCGTGGTCGCGTACCGTCCCACCACGTGGGATCGCGCCGGATCCGAAACATCCACCACAATCACGCCCGCGTCCCGGGCCGAAACATACGCCCGATCCCCCTGCAACGCCACGTGAACCGTCCACGCGGGCAACAGCAAGCGCTTGACCACCCGCGGCACCGCGGGGTCGGAAATGTCGATGACCTGCAAGCCCCAGCCATCGGCCACGTACGCGATGGGCCCCCGAATCGCCACACTTTGCGGTCGCGTTTCCCCTTCCAGCGCGGCCACCTCCCGTGGGTGGTCGGGATGGGACACATCCACCACCCGGATGCCCCCATGCCAATCCGCGACCAGGGCCACCGGCCCGGACACGGTTACATCACGGGCATAGCCGGGCGTGTCCAAGCGGCCCATGAGGTGCAACCGGGGCGCGCGCGAGACGTCGAAGATGACCAGGCCACCCCACGTTGCGGCCGCATAGAGTCGGTCCCCTGCCAGGGCGATGCCCTCCACCCACGCGGCCGGATAAGTCCCTCCCACCTCCTGCGGGTGCGCGGGATCCGAGACATCCAGCACGCGGATGCCCGCATCGCGGGCGGCCACGAACAAATAGTGATCCTTCACCTCCAGGTCGAGCACATCCCCGGAAAACCGCGGGGATTCCCCTATCCTCTGCAGGTGGTGAACATCCCGTCCCTGTAGCACCCAGACCCGAGACCCCATGCCCATGTACACAGTGGGCCCCTGCACATTTATCGTGAAGGCCACGCCCTCCACATGCGCCACCTGTTCTCCGGTCAGGGAAGGCGGGACCTTTGGGTAGGGGTGGAGTATGTCGAGGAGGAGGACGAACGCGGACGCGGCGATGAGGAGACTCCCACTCAGCCAAGGCAATACCCGTCGACCCAGCACGCGTTCCCCCTATGGACACGAAAGCAATTGGATTTCGATGGCCTGACCCACGTTCCTCACCCGGGAGCCCATGTCCGGATCCCCTGCGACCTGGAAATGATCCCCAGACGTGGGCAACCACACTCCCAAACGCACCCTCGCCACGGGTTGGTCCGGCGGCAGGGATGTCCAGTGGACTCCGTACACCGCCTGGGTCTCCGGGTCCTGCCAGCGCGTCTCCCAAAGACCCAGGGAGTGGTCGGCCTGGGCCACCGTGCGCCCCTCCGCATCCAGGAAGTGGACGAACACGGACATGGCCGCGGGGTTGCCCCGCCGGACCTTCCACACCTCATACAGGGCCAGCACATCCCGACCGTCGATCCCCCGGCCCCGACCGATGTGCAGCGCCAGTAACTCCACCTCGCCATCCCCACCGGAGAACCGCACCCGTCCGTTGTGCGCGAAACACACGCCGGGCGACGCCACACGGTAGGCGATCACGCCCCCTTGGTGGTCCACAGGGACACCCAACGCGGCCAAGGAGAAGTCCACGTCGTATCCGTACAGCCGCCGTTCTTCCGGACCTATAATGATAGCATCAACGCCATATGCATCCAATATCCCGCGGCGAACCCCCTCGTCGCGGGTGCGGAAGAACGCCTCCCGGGCCACGGGATTCCTTCCCACCTGGGGCAGACGGTCGGGATACCACAAGAGCAGACGCTCATCCTGTTGCGCCAGTTCTATCAGCCCTTCCTGCACCGGGCCCACGGGATACATGGTTTCCCCTTCCAGAACGCGGCGCACATCCCCATGTTGGGAGAGGCGGTGCAACACCGCGGCCCGATCGCCCTGAGTGTACGCCGCGGGAAGCCAGGACAGGTGAACCGGCTTTGTCACCATCCGCGCGTGGGGTAAGAGGAAGAGAAACACGCTCATCGTGTACACCAGCCCGGCAGCCCCTCCCACGAGAGAGGCCACACGCCACGAACGGGGAAACCGGTCGACGGCCAAAGCCGTGGCAATGGCCGCCAGGGTCCAGGCCTCGAAGTACACCTTGAAAATCGTGTTGTAGCGCCCTCCCCAGAAATCCTCCAGGTAGAACACCTCCACCAGGAGGTTCAACGCCAGCCACACCGCGAGGAACACCAGGGTCGGGTCCTCCTGCCTCCGCCTTTTGCCCAGGATGACCAGGAGGATGGCGAACGCGAGTCCCCCTGCCAGGCACCCGCCCACACTGCACCCGCCGAGAACGACCAGCGCGCCGATTCCGACGGTCAGGATCGCACCGCGTCCCCCACCGGGGAGGATCCAGGCCAGAGTGAAGAGAAGGGGCAGGATAAAGGGCGCCCAGTGGAGGGTCCAGGGGAGAAGGGGGGTGGCAAACAGCCCCACCCGGTAGGCCACAATCGGACTGTGGAGTCCGAGGTAATAGGGCAGGAAGAAAGCGACCGCCAGGATTCCCACCGCAAGCCCTCGGATGAGCGCCTCCCGCAGGGGACGCTCGCGCCACAGGAACATCCCCAGGAGAAGCAGCATCACCGGGAGCGACCAGGAGTTTATCACGCCGATGGTGCCGAGGAGAAAGGCCACCAGGATGGTCTGGGACCACGTGCGCACGCGGGCCGTGGAGACGGTCAGGATGCCCAGCAGGCTCCACGGCAACACGACCACGTGGGGGTGCAGGTCGCCCAGGAGGAAGGAGAACATGGGGAACTCGGTGATCACGTACCGCCACTGGTTCGGTTCCGGGATGAGGCGGGTGGGGAAGAACCACCACAGGTCGGATTGGGGCGGGATGTGCACCCGGTGCGTGATGTGCAGCGTGTAGGTCAGGCTCAGGTAGCGCAGCACATGCGCGGGAAACCACCCGGCTTCCGCGGCCAATTGCAGGAAAATCCCCCCGTTGCCCACGAACATGTACAGCCCGACCGCGAGCGCGGGCGTCCACCACCGCCGGGCCCACACGCGGGTCAACGCGTACACCTGGGCCGCGACCAGCGCGGGCCAGGTCACCCCCATCAGAAAATAAGCCACCGAGAGGGGCAAACGGGTGATGGCCGCGAGGGCGTGGATGATGAGCGCGAAGTAGTAATAGTAGAAATCCACCGCGTGGCCGGCGAAGAAGGGATTCGCGGGGGGCACACGGCCTTCACGGGCGAACATCTGCGCGAAACCCAGGTTCATCACGTGCTCCCCGATGGCCAGGAACTCGCTGTTCCCCGCGGCCCGGATCCCCCACCAGATCCCCCCCACCACGAGGAACACCGCGAGGACGCCCATCACCCCGCGCGCGTCCTCGCGCAGGGCGCGCCATGTGGCCCGGCCCCACACGGCCCATCCCAGGAGAATTTCCAGGCCGATTGCGATCCAGAAGAAGACGGACGTGCACGCATGGGGGCTGACGATCATGCACACCCAGGCAGCGTACAGGACCGGGAGAAGGGCCACGGGAAAGGCGAAGGCCAGGGCCAACGCGCCGCGGTCTTCCTCCCGGATGTCCGTCAACGCGCGCAACAGGCCCACGCTCAGCGGCAGGCCGGCCACCAGAATCCCCACCGTTCCCGCAAGCCAGAAGATGACGGCGCTCACGGCTCCCCCTCCCCTTCCCAGCGGGCCACCGTCAGCCCGGCCCGTCCGTCGGCCACGTAGAGGTAAGGAAGCGCGAGGTCCACCTTGTTCCCATCCCCCGGCGTATCCACGATGCCCACGACGCGCGGCGCGGCCGGTTGGTGCACATCGAACAGCCAGAGGCCGGGTTCCCCACAGGCCAGCGCCACATACCCATCGGACGCGGCGATGCCGAACGTCCAGCCGGGCGTGCGGTGGTACGCGATGGGGACCGGATGCGAAGGCGTGGACACGTCCAGGACCCCCAGTCCGCCCCCGTCGGCCACGTAGATCGTGTTGTCCTGATAGGCCATTTTGCCGGCCCGCCCCCGCGTATCCGCCGCGGCCACACGTCGAGGCGAGTCGGGGTCGCGGATGTCCACCACGTGGATGCCCTGATCCCAGTCGGCGACGTACGCGTACGCCCCGTCCACCGCCACGCCGGACGCGTAGCGACGCACGGCCAAGTGCGATCGGGGCCGCGGATCCTGCGGATCGCGGATGTCCAGAATCCACATGCCGGCCCAGCCCGCGGCCACGTAGAGGAAATCCCCCACAACGGTGAAATCCTCCAACCACCCCCAGTCCGCGGACCAATAGGTGCCCACCTCCCGAAGACGGTCGGGCGAGGAGACGTCGAAGATGCGGATCCCGCCCTTCCGGCTCAGAGCGTAGAGGGTATGGCCGTGCAAAGCCAGGGCCGTCACCGGATCTCTCCCGTCCTCGCTCTCGTCCACCAGGCGCGGTTGATCAGGGTCACGCACATCCACTACCGCGACCCGCGATCCCTGGCCGATGTACACGTAGTCCCCCGCGGCCTTCACCGCATACACCCACTGTCCCTCATGTCCTTCCAGCACTATCTGGTGGTCGCGCGGCGCGGCGCTCCAAAAACGGTAAGTGGATACACCCAAGAGGAGGGAAAATATCCCGACGACGAAAAGGGCCCTCAGGCCCGGAGGTATGGTCGTCGAAGGGGACGACGCGCGAGCCCCCATCACACCAGCATCCCCTTGGTGGATGGGATGTCCTCACGCCGCGGGTCCAACCGCGTCGCCGCGTCCAGCGCGCGTGCCAGGGCCTTGAACAACGCCTCGGCCTGGTGATGGTCGTTGCGGCCGTAGAGAACGTGGGCGTGGAGGTTCATGCGCGCGTGGATCGCGAGGGTCTCGAAGATGTGGAAGATGAGGTCCGTGCTCAACCCGCCGATCCTCGGCGTGTGCCACTCCGCGTGGAATACCGCGTAGGGACGGCCGCCCAAGTCCACGACCACGCGGGCCAGGGATTCATCCATGGGCACATACGCGTGGGCCGTGCGCACAATGCCCCCTCGGTCCCCCAGGGCCTGGTGGATGGCCTGGCCCACGCAGATGGCCACGTCCTCCACCGTGTGGTGTTCGTCCACGTCCAGGTCCCCCTCGGCCCGGATGGTGAGGTCGAACAGGCCGTGAGACGCGAACAAGGTCCACATGTGGTCGTAGAAGCCGATGCCCGTGTGGACATCGGCCCTGCCCCGGCCGTCCAGGTTCAAAGTGACGTGGACGGAGGTTTCCCCTGTTTTCCGTTCCACGGTGGTCGTTCGATTTCCGGTCATGGCTATCACTCCTTACTCGTTATTCACCGGCCCGTAAGGGATGAAGTTGCGGAAGGAAGCTTGGTACCGTTCCACAAAGGGCAGATGGGCCCCGGCCCAGCCGCCAAAGGTGAGGATGTCCCCCGCGAGGACCGCGGTGCCCATGTTCCTCCAGTTGGGCCCGTAGGGCACATCCACCCGGGCCCACGTGTCCGTGGTCACATCGTACCGTTCCGCGCCCTCCACGGGCAACGTAATGCCCCCGCCGATGACGTAGATCGCGTTGGCCACCACGGCCACCCCGGCCCCTCCCCGAGGGGTGAGAAGGGATTGGACCTGGACCCAGGGATTTTCGCCCCGGTCCAGCGCGCGGGGGTCAAACGTCCAGACCTCGGCCATGTCCGTTTGGCCGTCATATCCTCCGATGACGTAGATTCGGTCCTCAAAGGTGGCCGCGGTTGCGAAGGCCCGGGGCGTGCGCAGCGGGGGCAAAGCCACCCACCGGTCTTCCTGGGGCACGTACATGTAGACCGCGGTGAGGTACTGGTCGCCATCCCAGCCGCCGAAGAGGAAGACGCGTTGGTGCCAGGTGGCCAGCGCGTAGCCCGCGGTGGGGTGGGGCATGGGAGACCCCGTGCTCCACTCATCGGCCACGGGATCGTATATTTCCACCGTGTCCGTGGGGTGGAAGTCCGTGCGGGTGCCCCCGAACACGTAGACGCGGTCATCCACCAGAGCCGCGTGGGCATTGCTCACCGGCGTGGGTTTGGAAGCACCCCGGGCCCAAACGCCCCGTTCCGGGTCGTAGATGCGGGTGCTGCCGGTGATGCGCGTGGGGGATTCCCCCCCGAAGATGAAGATCCGGTTCTGCCACGTGGTCACGGCCATGCGCGAGAGAGGAGTCCCCATAGGCGTCAGGGGATTCCACCGGGCGACGGGGCGTCGGGTGGGCAGGGTCTTCTCCCCCCGCCCGATATCGCTGATGGGCAAGGGCGCGCGCGCGTTCCACGCGTTGCCCTGTTCCCAGGGCCAGAGGAGGAGCAGGATGAGGACCACACTGCCGATGACCAGGCTCAAGGCCAGGAACCACCGCAGATGGGGTGTTCCCACCGGCATGGGGGGTGGGGTGGGAGGAGGGGTGTTCCGGTCGACCCCGGGCAGGGTGATCAGCCCCTCCTGCAAGCCGACGAGAATGGCCTCGGAGCGGTTCATCACCTGGAGTTTGGTGTAGATGTTCCGCAGGTGGACTTTGACCGTGTTCGGGCTGATGTAGAGGGCGCGCGCGATCTCCTGGTTGGTGGCCCCTGTGGCCAACAGAGCGAGGATTTCCTTTTCCCGTTCACTCAGGGGTTGACGTTCTGAGTTTTCCATGAACCTGGGTTCGTCCTTCAGACCGAGTTAGCGCATGAATTAGCCCCTGGACGGATGGCCTGTCCTTGACGGCACGCGGACGTTCTCGCCCCGTGCCCGGCAGAAATCCGGTGTGCGTAGCGGGTGCAGCCTGCCCGCTACGCACACCAGACGGGTTTCTACATCAGCTCTTTGAGGATGTGCCGAGCAATGACCAGGCGCTGAATTTGGTTCGTGCCCTCGTAAATCTGCATGAGCTTGGCATCCCGCATGTACTTCTCGACCATGAACTCCCGGGTGTACCCGTAACCGCCGAAGATCTGGACCGCGTCGGTGGTCACTTCCATGGCCATGTCGGTGGCATAGGCCTTGGCAATAGAGGATTCCTTGGTGTGCGGCAGGCCCTGATCCGCTCGCCAGGCCGCGTACCAGACGGCAAGCCGGGCCGTTTCGATCTTGATGGCCATGTCCGCGAGCATGAATTGGATGGCCTGGAAGTTGGCAATGGGCTGGCCGAACTGCTTGCGCTCGAGCGCGTACTTGCGCGCGTCATCGTACGCGGCCCGGGCAATGCCCACAGCACAGGCAGCAATGCCCGCGCGGGAGTTGTCCAACGTCTTCATCGCGATCTTGAAGCCCTCGCCTTCCTCCCCCAGGCGATTGGCCACGGGAACCCGGACATCCTCGAAGACAACTTGGGCCGTGTCCGACGCGCGTTGGCCCATTTTGTGTTCTTTCTTGCCAATGGAGATGCCCGGCGTGTCCCGCGGGACAACGAGCGCGATGATGCCCTTGTGCCGCAGGGAGGGGTCTAACGTGGCGAAAACCGTGTACAGGGACGCGACGCTGCCGTTGGTGATGAACTGCTTGGTGCCGTTGATGATGTAGTAATCCCCATCGCGCACGGCCCGGGTGCGGATGCCCGCCGCGTCGGAGCCGGCTTCCGGTTCGGTCAGGGCGAAGGAGGCCATGAGAGGCTCCTCGGTGAAGGGGGTGAGGAACCGCTCCTTCTGTTCCTCGGTGCCGGCAATGACAATGGGGGTCAGGGCCAGGTTATTCGCCATGAGAGAAGTCCCCATGCCGGCACACCCGTAGAACAGCTCTTCCGCGATGAGCGTCTCCGTTACCCGGTCCGCGCCGACTCCCCCGTACTCCTCGGGGATGACGCTGTTGAGGAGCCCCAGTTCGTGGGCTTTTTCCACAATGGGCCAGGGGAACTCTTCGGTCTCATCGTAATACCGGGCTACCGGCCGCATCTCGTTGACCGCGAAGTCGTGGGCCAGTTTCCGCACCAGTTCTTGCTCTTCGGTGAGCTTGAAATCAATCATGGTTTCCCTCCTTTGGGTGATGGATGAGGATGAAGCCTGTTTTCGCTGGGCGATGGACGATGTGTGGGTCATGCATGATTCGTAAGGCGAAACCGGTGCCCTGTCCGCGGACCGTTACAACGGGCAACGCACAGATGTCATCCATCGTCCATGACCTGCCCCATTATACCAAAGGACCGGGGAGTTTGGGTATTGGGAAGGGCCGGATTGACTCCGCAGGTTGCAGGTTGCCCCCGGTCTTCGGCAGGGGGAAGGCTCATCAGCCGTTTTCCAGCACGCGGATGGCCCTCCGGACAATGCGGGCTACGGCCGGACCGATCTCCGGGCTTTCCAGCGCGTCGAGGGAAACCCAGCGAACGGCGGCCGCGTCGCTGGCCGGGCGGGGCGTTCCCTCCTCGTACAGCAGAAGCACTTCGATGATGACGTAGTGGTACTGCACGCGGCCTTCCTCGTCCCGGTCGATGATCTCGTACACGTCCACCACGTCCACGGGCCGGGCCCGTACGCCCGTCTCTTCCAGGAGCTCCCGTTGGGCCGCGTCAAAGACCCGTTCCCCCAACTCCACCAACCCCCCGGGAAACGTCCACATCCCCAACCGCGGGGGCGTTCCCCTCTGCACCAGCAGGACTTCATCCCCGCGCAGGACGACCGCGCCCACACCTACGCGGGGATGGCCGGGATAACGTCGCTCTCCCATGGCACCTCCTTCACGCGCCGGAGCTCAATCCCCCTTGGGCATCTACCCCGGTTTGGTTATAATGCGGAACGAGTTTTTCAGCCAAGCCCATATTACCACCGGGCCGGTGCTTCCCAGAATCTCGGAGCACCCTGTGCTCGCGCCGGAGAGGAGCGATACATGTCTTTCACGGTTTTCCCGGCCATTGACTTGCGCCAGGGCCGATGTGTGCGCCTGCGCCAGGGCGATCCCCAAGCAATGACCGTCTATTCGGACGACCCCGTGGCCGTGGCGCGGGAATGGGTCGCGCAGGGAGCCTCTTGGCTGCACGTGGTCAACCTGGACGGAGCCTTCAACCCCCAGGGTGTGCTCCAAGCCCCATCCCCCAACCTGCAAGCCCTCATAGCCATCCGGGAGGCCGTGCCCGTCTCCATCCAATTTGGGGGAGGCGTGCGTTCCCTGGAAGATGTGGCCTGGGTGCTGGATGTGGGTGTGGACCGGGTGGTGTTGGGCACGGTGGCCCTCACCCGGCCGGATGTGGTCCGGGAGGCGGTACGGCAGTTCGGCCCCGAGCGCGTTGTGGTGGGTTTGGACGCGCGAGAGGGGCGCGTGGCCTCCCATGGCTGGCAGGAGGTGAGTGATGTGCGTGTGGTGGCCCTGGGACGGGCCATGTACCGGGCCGGGGTGCGCCATGCACTGTACACGGACATCGCGCGGGATGGGATGTTGAGCGGGGTGGACGCGGAGGCCACCGCACGGGTGGCGGAAGAGACTGGGCTGTCCGTCATCGCGTCTGGGGGTGTGGCCGGTTTGGAGGATGTGCAGGCCCTGGTGGCCGTGGCTCATCGGGGGGTGGAAGGGGTGGTGATCGGCCAGGCCCTTTACACCGGCCGGGTGAGCTTGCGGGAGATTCTGCGCTGGCTCGACCGCGCGGCTAATCCTCCTGCATGATGTTCCGGACGTGCGTCTCCAGCACGTGGCGGTAGTGTTCGCCCGCGTCGCGGGCCTCTTCCACGTCCGGATAGCGGGCCTGGGCCTTCTCCTGTCCGGCCTTGAGGGCTTCTTCCACGTCGATGCCCATTTGATAGGCCAATTTGAAGAGGAACACGAAGAGATCGGAAAGCTCTTCGGCCAACTCCTGACGCAGCTGTTCCCGGTCCTCTCCCGGTTTGTACCCGTCCAGGGCCAGGACCAATCGGGCTACTTCGCCCAACTCCTCCAACGCGTGGATGAGGGTGTGGGCGGGCAGGACCCTATCCCACCCTCGGGCCTTGTCCCATTCTTCCAGCCAACGCTGGTATTCCCGAATGTGCATTTTTCTCCTCCTGGAGTAGAATAGAGTTCAGGTGTCAACTCAGCCGCACCTTACCCATTTTGTGTAGAGCTCAAGCTCACACATTACAGACGACCGGGGAGCGACGAAGCCAACCCCCACTTAATCGTTATTCGTTAATCGTTACTCATTACTACCCAGGAGTATACATGAACCCGCGCAGGATACTGAAAGTCCTATTTTTCTTGGTGATGTTGTTGGGCGTGAGTTGCGGGCATCCGGCTTCGCCCACGCCATCCCCTACCCCCACCACTCTGCCCACACGTCCGCGGACACCCACTCCCACCGTCACCCCTTGCCCCACCCAGACATCCACGCCCACGTCCACGAGCACGCCCAGCCCCACGTCTACCCCATCCCCCACCCAGACCCCCACGCCGACCTCCACACCCCGGCCCACGGCGACTCCCACGCCTACCTTCGCGGCCGGACGCCCTACGCCGAGTACCACTCTGGTTTACTGGGGCATCCCCCGGGGCAAACGGGTGCACATCGGTTTTGATGTGGAAGGGGATCCCCGCATTCTCTACCGGATTTTGGATGTCTTGGACGAGTTCGGGTATCGGACCACTTTTTTTGTTTCGGGGTATTGGGCTGAGCAACATCCGAAAGCGATTCAGGAGATCGTGCGGCGGGGGCATGAGCTGGGCAACCACTCCTGGTCGCATCCTGATTTCCGGAAGCTCACAGAGGAGGAGATGGGGAAGGAGCTGGACGACACAGAAGCCCTCATCCTCAAACTCACGGGCCAGAGTACCAAGCCCTACTTCCGTCCACCTTTCAGCTACCGGAACGAGACAAGTATCCGAGTGGCGTTTGAACACGGGTACACGCACATCCTGTGGTCGGTGGATTCTTATGATTGGCGGGATAGGGACGAGGACAAGGTGTACGAGAACATTGTGAAGCACGTGCGGCCCGGCGCGATCGTCTACATGCACACGAGCTACGGCTTTGCCCCCAACGCGCTCCGTCGAGCTCTGAAAACACTGGGTGAGCGGGGGTATAGGTTTGTTTCGTTGACTGAGATTTTGCGGTGACCGTGTACCGTGGCTTCGCTGAAAAACGAGTAACGATTGACGATTAAGGGGCTGGATACCGGGTTGGCCCTTCGATGCCCGGCTGGCGAGAGAAAGTCCCCCTTGGCGGCGGACGGGTCCGAGCCTTGGCGGGGTGCCGGCGTTCTCGCCCCGTGCATAGAGAGATTTTTCGGTGGGTGCTGGCCGGGCGAAGCCCGGCCAGCA
>JAADDB010000291.1 GCA_013154135.1 Chloroflexota bacterium | reverse complement strand
GGTGTTGTCAAGACGTCTCGGGTGCTCGAATTCCAACGTGTATTGTACTCCATGCCCTAGGGCAGGGCAAGCCGCGCGCGGTTCGGGACAATCCCTGCAGCGCTGTCGCCGGTTCGTGCAACATGGCCGCGTGTGCCCGCACGGGGCTAAAGACCCCGTGCTACATATTTAGGAAGCCCCCTGAAGGAGGCTATCCCAGGCCGCTTCAGGGGCCTTATCCCCAACGTAGCCCGACGGCTTTCAGCCTCGGGCGGAGGGGGATTGGGACACGGATGAACGCGGATTCGTAGGGGCGGGGATGGGGAAAGAGTAACGATTGACGATTAACGATTAAAGGGGGAATGCCAGGCAGGCCGGAGAAAGTCCCTATGGGGCGGACAGGGCCGTGCTTCGTCAGGACGCCCACGTCCTCGCCTCGTGTCAGAAGAGGATTTTGGTGGGCGAAGCCCGGCCGTCGTATTCCCGTCCCGAAGGATGACCACCTGCTCAGCAGGCGGGCGACAGCCGTACGCCCCGACTGTTCGTGTGCGGCGATGCGTGGTCATGTGCGACCGCCCGGGCTAAATTTGTGTGCCAATTCGCGTAGCCTTCTGCGTAAGCTCTGGACAGGCGGCCCAATAAATGAGCTCTCCAGCTGCTATCTCGCAGATGCACACGGATTTGGCAGGGGGGCTCAGCGGCCGGTTCCGTCCCGACGATCGCTTGTCTTGCCATCTTCCATCTACATGTGTTATTCTTTGACGATCAAAACGGATGCCAGTCACCGGCAGGGAGTTCATTTGAGATAGGAATCTGTTGATTTCTCTTCGGAGAAAGAGGAATTTTGTGAGGAGGTGGTCACCCCGGCGAGGTGCGGACAAGCCATGGATATCCTCAAGTCCTGCTTCTCTGGGCTGGCTTATGGCCACGGGATGTGTGATAGGGGACGAGTGAAGGTCACTGGGGAGGGATAAGATGGCGTTTGATGAGGGCACGTGGAAGGAACAACTGCGCGATCGCCTGCAGGGATGGAAGGAGCGCATGGCGCGGGCGGGCGTCAAGTCCGTGTACGCGTTCCTGAGTGCGGCCACCTTGTGGCCTGTGGCCCGGGCCGCGCAGCAGGGAGATTGGGCTGCCCTGGTAGCCCTGGGGGGTGTCCTGGGGAATATCGGTTCCAATCTATGGGCCAACCAGATTCAGTATTGGAAGGACGAAGCGGATGGCGCTCGACGGTTGGAGCAAGCTGTGGAGAACGATGAGGAACTCCGTCGGGCTTTGGACACGTTGCTGGAGAAACTGGAGACGCTGTCCCAGGCGGCGAGTGTTCTGGACGAGGAGGACAAGGCCTGGTTCCAGCAGACATTGCGGCAGGAGTTGGCCCGGTTGGGGAGTAACATCCACCTGGAGAATACGGTAGCAGTGATTGACAGTCCCGGCGGGCAAGCAACAGGCCCACGAGCCATTCGCACCAAAAATATCACGAACTCTTTTCTGAACACGGGCACGATCCTGTACACCGTCTACCAAACCCCGCCGGGGCAAGCGCGGCTGACCGAAGATAACTTCCGGCGCATTCTCGGCGAGTACCTGCAATGGGTATCCAACGCCTACAAGCGCGCTCGTCTGTACGGCCTAGAAAGCCTACAGGCTGCACGCGGCCGGCCCGTGCGCTCGCTGGACGAAGTGTTTGTGCCCCTCTCTTTGCGTCGTTTTACCCCACCGCTCCGGGATGAAATCGAGGCGTTAGCGCGAGAGAAAGGTGACGATCCCTGGGCCATACCGAAAGCTTACCTGGAACTGGCACGAAAACGACGCGAAACAGGTGAAGAGGTTGCCTTGGACAATATACTGAGAGTCCATGACCGCGTGGCCATCATCGGAGGAGCGGGAAGCGGGAAGAGCACGTTGCTGAAATACATGGCCTATTCCCTGGCCACACATGCATTGGAGGGCACTCCTTTACCCTTTGCCTTGCCGTCAGATCGGGAAACCCTCATCCCCCTTTTGATTCCTTTGCGGTATTATCGGGAATACCTGGAGGCGGCTAAAGCATCCCCTCAGCGCTTGGTGGATCGGCCCCGCACCGGCACTCTGGCGGGGTTCATCCCCTGGTACCTCAAGCATCGTAGCCCCGCGCTGGAACTGTCGGAGGACTTTTTCGACCGTCTTCTCTTGGGTGGTGGTTGTCTGCTCATGCTGGATGGGTTGGATGAGGTGGTACCCCGGGAAGATCGGGGGAAAGTGCGGGAGGAAGTGGAACGACTGGCCAACGATATCTACCCCGGCAACATTGTGTTGGTTACGGCGCGAGAGGCGGGGTATCGTGAGAATGCCGTTTTTGGGGACGACTTTGTGCGCCTGGACATCCAGCCCCTGACTGAGGACCGGGTTGAGCATTTGGTTCGCAACTGGTGTCAGTTGTTATACGCACCGCACGAGGTCAATGACCACGTGTCGGATATTATGGACGCTGTACGGAAAATTAATGAACGTTATCGGCGTCAAAACTTGCCGCCCCTTTTCGATACCCCTCTGATGGCCACCATGGTGGTGAGCGTGAAATGGGGGGAGACCGAGTTGCCTCGGGAGAGAGCCCGGTTGTACGAAGCCGCGGTGCGGGTCATCCTGCAGTCCCAGTACCTCCCAGAGGATGAAGCGCGGCAGGAATTGGTAAATTGGGGAGGTCCTTGGGAGGAACAACGGGAGTGGCTGTCCCATCTCGCCCTGGAGATGCACCGGGGTGGTGAGGGGAGCGCGGTGATTCCGGAAGAACAGTTGCGTGCCATCTTGCATCCCATGTTAGGGGAGAAGCAGGTGGAGCAGTTCATCAGGGCTGTGCGAGAGCGAGGGGGGCTACTGGAGGAGCGGGCCGGGTTGTTCCAGTTTGTGCACCTGACGTTTCAGGAATTCCTCGCTGCCCGCCTGCTGGCCAAACAACGGCGTGACGCTTGGCCGGACCTTTCGAGGTATGTCGCAGATTCCTGGTGGCGGGAGGTCTTCCTGTTGATCTACGGTTTTGCTAAGGTGGACTACGCCCCCTATGCCGAGGAGTTTCTGGAATGGTTGTCTGATTTATCTGATATGGACGATGCAAC
>JAADDB010000129.1 GCA_013154135.1 Chloroflexota bacterium | reverse complement strand
CCTTCCAGCAGGACATCCCCCTGCAGATGTGGATGTTCCCGGTGCGACCCGACGCGGAACTGCCCGACGTGTTCGTCAAGTTCGCGCAGGTCGCGGAGCAGCCCGCGTATGTGTCCCCTGAGGACATCAACGCGCACCGGGAGGAGTGGATCAAGGCCTGGTCCGAGGTGATGATCCGATGAGCGCGCGTGCTTGGGT
The DNA here is from genome assembly GCA_013154135.1 of Chloroflexota bacterium. Lineage (GTDB taxonomy): Bacteria > Chloroflexota > Anaerolineae > JAADDB01 > JAADDB01 > JAADDB01. Next base: position 2,879 of record JAADDB010000129.1, on the reverse strand, counting down.
CATCCCGCGGCGGGGGGGGCGATTCCCCCTCGCCGTGATACTCTGGCTGCCGACCCTGATCTTCCTGGGCCTGTTCTTCTTCTACCCCCTGTTCAGCATTCTGCGCCTGGGCCTAAGCCCCGCGCAGGTAGCGTCCGCGCTGGTGGAGGAGGGGGGACTCATCTGGCGGGTGGTGCGCTTCACCCTGTGGGTGGCCGGGCTCTCCACCCTGCTCACCCTCCTGGTGGGATTGCCCGCCGCGTATGTGTTCGCGCATTATCGCTTTCCGGGCAAGGATGTGCTGCGCGCGCTGACCACCATCCCCTTCATGCTGCCCACGGTGGTGGCGGCCGCGGGGTTCAACGCGCTGTTGGGCCCCCGAGGGTGGATCAACTTGGCACTGATGGCCCTTTTCCACCTGGATCGCCCGCCCATCCCCTTCCTCAACACCCTGTGGGCCATCCTCATCGCGCACGTCTTCTACAACACCACCATTGTCCTGCGCATTGTGGGCAACGCGTGGGCGCACCTGGACCCGCGGCTGGTGCAGGCCGCGCGCGTCCTGGGCGCGGATGGCCGCCGCGCGTTTTGGGAGGTGACCTGGCCCCTGCTGCGACCCGCGATCCTGGCCGCGAGCCTACTCGTCTTCCTCTTCGACTTCACCAGTTTCGGCGTGGTGCTCATCCTGGGCGGCCCCCGCTACGCGACCATCGAGGTGGAGATTTACATCCAGGCCCTGCGCATGTTGAACCTGCCCCTGGCCGCGCTCCTCTCCGTCATCCAACTCCTCTGCACCCTGGGCCTGACCGTGGCCTACACCCATCTGATCGCCCGCATCATCGTGCCCACCACGCCCCGGGCCGAGGCGGAGACCGCTCGCGTGCCCCGACGCCGCGGGGAACGCCTGGTCATCCTGGGCGTGGTCCTGCTCCTGCTGGTGCTCCTCATCGCGCCCCTCATCGCGCTCGTCCTCCGATCCTTTGTCCAACTGGAGCCCGGGCATCCGGGCACTCGGGAGGCGGTCCACCGGTTCACCCTGGCTTACTACCGGGAACTCTTCATCAACCGGCGGGCCTCGTTGTTCTACGTGCCGCCCATCATGGCCGTGCGCAACTCGTTCCTCTTCGCGCTGGTCACTGTGGTCATCTCCCTGGGCCTGGGCCTGCCCACCGCGTTCCTCCTGGCCCGGCGGGATCCCCTGGCGCGGGTGCTGGACCCCCTGCTCATGCTGCCGTTGGGCACGTCCGCGGTGACGTTGGGCCTGGGATTTCTCCTCGCGTTCAGTCGTCCCCCCCTGGCCTGGCGCACATCACCCTGGCTGATCCCCCTGGCTCACAGTCTGGTCGCGTTTCCCTTTGTAGTGCGCACCCTGCACCCCGCGCTCGCGTCCATCCCCGAACGTCTGCACGAGGCCGCGGCCGTATTGGGTGCGTCGCCCTGGCGGGTGTGGGTGGAAGTGGACCTCCCCATCGTGGCCCGGGCCGCGGTCGTGGCCGCGGTGTTCGCGTTCACCGTCTCGATGGGCGAATTCGGGGCCACATCCCTGCTGGCCCGTCCGGAGTACCCCACGATTCCCATTGCCATTTACCGCTTCCTCTCCCAGCCCGGCGCGCTGAACTACGGCCAGGCCCTGGCAATGGCCACGATCCTCATGGCCGTGGTCGGGGTGAGCATTGTGATCATGGAACGGGTGCGCCTTCCAGGTGTGGGGGAGTTCTGATTCATGGTAACAATGGTCGCTTCACTGGACTTTGGACAAATACCCCTGGGTGGAGAACAAGATTCAGCAATCCCTTGGCCGCGGACGGGTCCGCACCTCGGCCGGTACCCATCAAAACAGTTGGGTTTGGGAGTGTGAGGACAGGAAGAACATATCCCTTCCCCACCTTTCCAAGCTGCCACATCTTGTCCAAAGTCCAAGTCGCTTAAGGGGGACCGGCAAAATGCATTTGCAAGACAAAGGGTTTGCAGGGGGCATGGATTTGCTTGAGCACCTCAAAACGCGCGGCGTCGACGATGAAGATGGTGTTGTCATCGACTGCGTTCACCGCGAACATGTCCTTCCCCACAGAACGTATAAGATCCGTGTTTCGTGCGACAAAGAGCTCCTTCAACACCTTCCCATTTGATGGGTTGATCAGCCGCAACGGTGTATCCGGCTGGTAGTCGCCGGAGGAGACAATGAGGTTCCCGTTGGAAAGCAAGCCCAATTCTCCGGCTGTCGGCAGTTCAGTGACAACTCGTGTGCGCCCTGAGCTCAGGTGGAGTTCTACAATCTTGAATTTGTTTCCCGGAGCGTCTTCGTTGAAGGAGATGTAGTACATCTTACCCCGCCCGATCACAAAATTCCCGCTCAGGGAAATGTGACCCGAGGGGAGTGGGTATTTCCGTCGCACGTGGAAGTCGTCCAAATCGTAAACCAGCACGTGATTTTCCTGCAGCGGTGTCCACGCGGCTACCAGCACATATCCGATATGATCTCGTGTTGTCACGTATGTCGCGCTGCCGTCGACGATTTGGGTGTTGACCTTGCGATTCGTGTGGGTGTCCACAAAGCTCACCTGGGATCGGCCTTGGGGCAGGATGGCGATGTGACTCACAACAGCGATACCCGACCTTGAAATGGCAATTCGATAGGGGGCTTGGCCGAGGACGATGTAGTCTAAGAACGTTCTGGTCGTGAGATCGATGGGAATCAATGTTTCGCTGTACTCGTCCAAATCCCCATCTCGGGTAAGGTAGAGAATCCCTCGGTCGTTTAAGGCCAAATCGGATGTGGAGCGTATTTCGGGGTGCCTGATATGTCCCGCGATGGACCAGGTGTCCGCGTCAATGACGGTGATGGTCTCTCCCAGGTGACAGAGGGTGAAGAGGGCCTGCCTGGGCAGGGTTTCCGGCAG